>JACOUC010000045.1 GCA_016178055.1 Chlamydiota bacterium
TGTAACCTCGCTTTGCTCGGACAAAATGGGGAGGGGACGTGGTGGAACTGGCAGACACGTAGGTCTCAGAAGCCTATGGGTAAAACCGTGGGGGTTCAACTCCCCCCGTCCCCATGAAATGAGTTATAAATTGAAGCAAGACAAAACTAAGTGTAGGCGCCAAGTCTCCCCTCGCCCATTAATACAGTTCAAAATTTAATACTCAAAGTTCAAGGATTCCCCCTCGCATAAATAAAAAAAGGGGGACTTGAGGGGAGATGTGAAAGCACCGATGCGTAGCCAGTGCCAATTGCGGAATGATTAGAATTTAGATTTCATTGAAATAAGACTCCTAATACCTTAGAATTTAGACAGCTAAAGAGGATACATTATGGTCTCTTCAAAGAAACTTGTCATAAAAGATAAAATCAATTCGATGGCCCTAAAAGTCGCGAAGTATTATCATCCAGAAAAAATTATTCTGTTTGGTTCATGGGCTTGGGGCAAACCTAAAAAAGACAGCGATGTTGATTTGTTTATCATAAAAAAAGGCAGAAAAAGTTCTCTTGATATGATGAGAGATATTGACCGAATTCTCCTGGGTCGTACCATTCCGATTGATATTCTGGCTTATACACCTATTCAAGTCAAAAAACGTTATTGTATGGGCGACCCTTTTCTAAAGAAAATTCTCCAGTCAGGAAAAGTCCTTTATGAAGCAAGACCTTCCCCATCCAGACCTCGTCGACGAGTGGCTTAAAAGGGCCTATGACGATGAACTCAATATACGTTCTATTTTAAAACATAGAGACGGGACGTCTGCTGTCGTTTGTTTTTTGTCTCAACAAATGGCCGAAAAACACTTCAAGGCACTTCTATTAAAGTTGACTGGAAAACATCCAAAGGTTCATGACCTCGGACAACTTGCAGAACTCACCACACCTTACTTTAAGAAAACTGTAAAGGAATTAACGGAAGAAATGGTCCTTCTAAATCGCTATTACATCGGTACCCGTTATCCTGGAGACATTGACATTACAAGCTTTTCATGGGAAATGGCTGAAGAGGCATTTGATGCAGCTATGATTATTAAAAATTTCGTCTTAGAAAAATTATATCGTTAGGATGTTATGCTCAAAGCTATCATCATCGGCGCCAGTTCTGGAATTGGAAAGGCCTTAGCCCAGCACCTTTCCCAAAAAGGGTATACATTAGGCTTGACTGGGCGAAGAGTCGAGCTTTTGAATGAACTTAAAAAAGAGTTACCCAATCCCACCTTCATCAAACGCATGAATGTGACACAATATGAAGAGGCCATGAAGATTTTACAAGAATTGATTCAGGAAATGGGTGGGATGGATTTGATGGTGATCAATGCAGGGGTTCGTTTCTTCAATGATGCCCTT
Source organism: Chlamydiota bacterium (assembly GCA_016178055.1). NCBI lineage: Bacteria > Pseudomonadati > Chlamydiota > Chlamydiota bacterium. Next base: position 1,386 of record JACOUC010000045.1, read on the forward strand.
CATTGGAAAGAAGAATTTCAAACCATTAGTACTAATGTCACAGGTTTTGCAGCCATGGCCAATGTTGCTTTCAATTATTTTAAGCAACAAAATCATGGACACCTTGTTGGAATTTCTTCGATTGCAGCTTTAAAATTTAGCGGCCGAGCCCCAGCTTACTCTGCCTCCAAGGCCTTTGAACTCAACTATATGAAAGGCTTGAGGACACAGGCAGTAAAATTAAAAAAACCTATTTTTGTGACGGATGTTCGTCCTGGATTTGTGGATACAGCCATGGTTAAAGACGCCTTAAAATTTTGGGTTAGCTCTCCTGAAAAAGCGGCTCTTCAAATTTACGAAGCCATTGGTCAGAAAAAACAACATGTTTATATTACCAAACGATGGCAATTCATTGCCTGGCTCATGAAATTTTTGCCAGAATTCTTATATAAAAAAGCGTGATTCCAAAATTTTTTGAGGGAAATTGAATAAAAAGAATCCTGTCCCACTTTTAGAGGCCTCAAATTTTTCAGGCGGAGTGCTCGCATTTTGCTAACACACCCTCATCCATTGTGACAATGCGACTTGCCAGAAAACTTCCCTCTTGACGGTTATGTGTTGTATAGATAAGGATGGGGTGAAATTCTTTCTGAAGTTTCAAAATTTCTTCTACCAGCACTTTTGCTAACTCCTCATCGAGATGAGACAACGGCTCGTCCATCTTTAGGGTTTAAGAGAATTAAATTTTAAAATTAAACCCAATATTGCCGCCACAAAAATAATCAGAGGTTCTGGAACTTTTTTAGTTTTCCAGAGAATTCCGGCGGTGACGAGGGCCATCAAAGCGGTCGGAATATCTACAATCGACTTTTTTCCAATTACAAATACGGCCCCTGTAATGGCTCCTATGGCTGCGGCCGTGACCCCATTTACAAATGAATGAATGGCGGGTTTCTTTCCATATTTTTTGAAGTAGGGAGCGGGAATAATTGTGAAAAGATAACAGGGTAGGAATGTGCCTAATGCGGCCACACAAGCCCCCGGAAACCCAGCGACGAGATAGCCAATAAAGCCTACTGTAATCACCACAGGACCCGGTGTAATCATCGCCACCGCGACCGCGTCAAGAAATTGATGATCATTGAGCCAGTGATATTCTTTGACGACGCCGCCATAGAGAAAGGGGACAATGGCCAGCCCACTTCCAAATACAAATGCACCCGCCTTCGTAAAAAAAGTGAGAATATGCCATAGCACTCCATTTGAAACGGCTGTTGTTGCAGCTCCTGCTGAAATAGGGAGAGCAAAAAAAATAGAGAGTCGATGATTTTTTTTGAAAGGAGGATGTTCAACAAACCAAACGAGAAAGCCTCCGCCCAAAATTAACAAGATTTGCTCGGACTCGGTGATCGCGGTGAATGCGGCTGAGACAAGATAAATACCCCAAAGCAATTTGTCTTTTCCAATGGTCTTCTTTGTCAGCTTATAAGCACTTAAAGCAATAATCCCGATTACGCTAGATCCCACCCCATAAAAAATGGCCTGCATCCAGGAGAGCCCTCCATAGGCTTGATAAGCCCATCCCAATGCTACAACCATTAAAAAAGAGGGAAGAACGAAAGCGAGTCCAACCAAAGTCGCTCCTAAAATATGATAATCCACGTATCCCAGATAAATAGCCAACTGTGCCGCCAGAGGGCCTGGAGCTAATTGGGCTAGGGCGAGGCCTTCTTTATAATCGGATTCTGAAATCCATTTTTTCTTTTCAACAAGATCTTTAAATATATAACCAACCAGGGCGACAGGCCCGCCAAAACCGGTCGCTCCCAATTTAAGGGCATAAAGAACGAGTTGGCGCAACGAGTAGACAGGTTTTTGAGTCAGAGAGTTTTCAGTCATGATTTTCTTGCGTCCCATGACTAAAATCGTCAAACGCCGTCACACTATCCGCCTTGGTCCAAACACCTATGGCACCCGCGCCCGAGATATGGGCATCATCCGCATCAATGTAGTTTTTTCCATCGAGCGCAACGGTGATATGCTTTCCAGAAAATGTGACTTTTAGCGTATGCCACTGATTTGGAGAAACTGGAGCATCCACATATTGAATCGTTATCCGCTGTCCGTGATCGGTGTAATACAATGAGACATTGTTCTCTAAGGCGTTCGCTCTCGCGACATAATAATTGTCACCATCTTTCCAACGCCACACAATGCCTCCTGCTTGATCTTCGTTTCCAGAAATGGATTTAAATTTCACCTCTACAAATCCGTCCGAGAGGCTCACCTCCTTATTCACACACCACGGAAAATTACCCTCGCCAGATTGTTTGAGAATATTTGGGCCACTGGGGGCTCCTGAATCAGCCTCAACATTCCATAAGGGAGACCCCTTGCCGGTCACACCTGAAATCCATCCGGATGGCAATGCCCCAGACTTTACTTTGTCAAAGTTTACCGTTTCAGCAAATGAACTTGTCGTCATAAAAACCCCCACAAAAAGTAGCATGGCCTGTTTCATTTTTCCACCTCACCTTGTTTAATATTTTGAATCTCGAGAGCCTTCTTGATCCCCTTAGCCAGATTAACTGTTGAGTCCATTCCCCAGAAGTGTAAAAAAATGATTCTTGGATTTTCCATCGTCATATGATTATGAATCGCGACAATATTCATTCCAGCTCCGCGCAAGGTCTTGAGCACACCTTGAACCTCAGATTCCAGCATCGCAAAATCTCCATCCACAACAGCCTGGTCGTCATTGCCGGCAAAAGCCGCCCAGGTATTGACACCCATCGCATTCCCCATTTCATGTCCATTCATTATGGTTAATCGGCCAAAAACAATCTTATAAATATCATCTTTCATTTCACCCTTTGCGCTCAAAATGTCTTCAATGATTTTTGGATCAAGAGGTGGTTTTTTAGAATCCAATGTGTAGTGCGGACGAGACTCTGGTTTCTCCTTAATTTTTGCGAAGACCTTTCCAACAGCACCCGCTATTTTTTCTGCGTCTCCTGTTCCTCCAATATGCATAAACATCACCTTGGGGGAATCCCAGAAGAAATGATTATGTAAGGCCGTCACTTCCAACCCGTTTTCCAAAGCTACACTCATGACAGGATTCACTTGTTCTTCAAGCAATACCATGTCTCCCATCATCATGGCCTCGCTTCCCATTATTTTAAACGCGGCCCACACCGTCAGGCCCTGAGACGGAACCAATTTGATCCCGGCAACATCAATTGAAAAATCAGAACGGGGGAAACTGACTTTAAAGACATTTTCCTTTTCATCAAATTTCCCCTTGGCCCCTGTAAGGTCTTCGATTTTTTTAAAAAGGGTTTGGGTGTCGAGTTTGCCTTGACTCTCGTTGGCCGAAAAAACTTCCTGTTTCCCAGAAAATCCAAAGAACAAAAACAATAAAATAATTTTAGATAGACGAACCATTTTCATATGCTTTCCTTTCATTCTTTTAACCCAGAAATTGCAATAGGCATGAGAACCGAGACGAAACAGCTTGAGCGAGATTGGGTTGAAGAAAGCACAGACATACATGTTAATGTATGTCGAGCATTTCTGAAAGCCAAGATCGCCAAGATCTTTTGTCGAATTCCATGATCCTATTGCAATTTCTGGGTTTAATTATGACTTACCAAACCGCCCACATAACTCATAGCAAAAAGGCTCCAGATACCTATCAAAGAAAGAAGTCCATAAATCCAAGCACGTCTCCCTTGCAAAGCCTCTGACCCTTTCCACCATCGCATCAGGAAACGGCAAAATGTAATCGCAAAAAGAAAAAGGGCCAGCCAAAAATGCACTGTGACAGAACTCTCAATAGGATAAGGAATGCTTAACCATTTTGAAAGTTGTACAACATCACTTCTTTCTTTGTCCTTTGAAGTCTCCGGGATTAACTTAGAATCTGAGGCTACCCCAATGATCACCAAGCCTTCAGGCGAATATTTCTTGTGCAGTTTCATGAGTTCAGAAACTTCCTGGCGGCAAGGGGGACACCAGCTGGCAAAAAAATTTAATAGAATAGGATGTCCCTTAAATCCCTCAAGTGATAAAGAATCGCCGCCCAATGACTGAAATGTAAAAAGGGGGGCCTCCTGGCCATTAAATTCATCAGATTCAGAGGGTTTTAATGCAGCCCACGCCCCTAACTCCATACTTATAAAAATTGTCAGGAAAATCATCAGATATTTTTTCATCATATTCGTCTTACCTCCTCCCCGATTTTTGAGTTTTTTGTTTATTAATATCCGATTTTCTTTTGAAACTCTTATAGAGGCCTTCAAATAGTAAGTTGTTTATTTCTAAACACTCAAATCTTAAAATCAAGCGTTTTTAAAAATCCATCCCCCTCTTAGGCAAAAAATTATGGTACACTAGCTTGAGTATGGACATTGAATGGATCAAAAGTCAAATTCGAACTGAAACGTATTTATGGAGTTTACATGCTGATGAAGAAAGACGAAATGACCAGCTTAAAGTGGACGAAGTTACTTCAGCCCTTCTTAATGGGAAAATATTAGAAATATATCCACGGGATCGAAGAGGAGCATCATGCTTGATTTATGGAAAATCAGGCAACAGTCCTGTTCATATCGTCTGTGGGAAAAACATATTGGGTCGCTTAGTCATTATTACCGTATATAAGCCACGGATGCCTAAATGGAAAACGCCAACGGAAAGGAGCAAAACATGATTCCTTATGGTGATTGTATTCATTGCGGAGGAGAGGTTTTAGAAAAGTTAGATCGTCTTGACTATCGCTATCAAGACCAGCTTTTTATTATGGAAAATGTTCCAGTTGGAATTTGCAATCAATGTGGTGAAAAATTTTTGACAAATCAAACGGTAAAAAAACTTGATCACGCTGCATGTACTTCAGGTAAAGTGATCAAAACTATTTCTGTCCCTGTCATCTCAATCGCAGCTTAATTCAGACTTATGAAAAAATTGAGTCAATACCCTCTCTCCAGGGAAGGCATAAAACTTTCCCCATCGCTTGAGTCCTTTCAGCCAGACAAAGTAAGTACGCTTGGGCTCTATAAAAGGAAAAAACTCTGAGATAGCGATGGATGAAGCAATCTTTGGATCATACTCCTAATATATACGATAAATTAGGAGTGTTGTCTACGATAATCGATGGTCTAAGGCACCCGTGTCATGTCGCATCCCATCGATCTCTTTACATAGGTAGAATTGTCATGACGGAATTTGCATATTTAAGTTTATATATTAATTTAACATGTTATTTTAATACTATAACTTAATTATGCTTAAACGCCTGTTTCAGTTTCATGGATTAAAAAAATTGAGCTGCTTCCTCTGGGGAGCCCGTCAGGTGGGTAAAAGCACGCTTTTGAAACAGCTTTTTCCCCACCAACCCTGCTTTAACCTTTTGGATCCTCTTCTTTTTACCCAATTCACACACAGCCCCAATGCATTGAAAGAACGCCTTCTGGCGATGACGGTAGGGAACGGGCCTGTCATCATTGACGAGGTTCAGAAAATTCCTTCTCTCTTGGATGTGGTTCAACTCCTCATCGACAATCATGGGATGCAATTCATCTTGAGTGGTTCCAGTGCCAGAAAATTGAGGCGTGGCTCTGGAAATCTTTTGGGAGGAAGAGCCCTGCGCTACGAACTTCATCCTTTAACCTTTCGAGAAATTCCAAATTTTGACTTGCTTCGAGCCCTAAATCACGGGCTTTTGCCCCGTCATTATTTAGAAAATGACCCTCGAGAAATGATTTATGCCTATGTTGCAGACTACCTGAAAGAAGAGATTTTTGCAGAGGCCCTGGTGAGAAATCAGCAGGCTTTCAGTCAATTCCTAGAAAAGGCCTCTTTCAGCAATGCCCAAATTGTCAACTATACAAATATTGCCAGTGAGTGTGGCGTTAAATCGGTGACCGTAAAAGAATATTTTCAAATATTAGAAGATACTCTGATCGGTCAACATGTCCCGTCTTTTGCTCTACGCCCTAAACGGCGGGTGATCAAAGCCCCAAAATTCTATTTCTTTGATATAGGACTGGCTAACTTTTTGAGTCGTGGAGGAGAAATCATTTTTGGAAGTGAAGCTTTTGGACATGCCTTTGAACATTTTATTTTCATGGAACTTTCAGCCCATTCCCATTATTCACGTCTACGCTACCCTATTTCGTACTGGAGAACATCGTCAGGTCTAGAGGTCGATTTTGTCCTAGGAGAAGCTGAGGTTGTGATCGGAGTCAAAGGAACTCAAAACGTTCTTCCCTATCATTTGAAAGGCATCAGAGCCTTTCAGGAAGAATACCATCCAAAACAAGCCCTTGTGATCTCTCTAGAAAAAGCACCTCGTCAAGTAGAAGGAATTCACATTCTACCTTGGACCCTCTTTTTAGAAAATCTCTGGCATGGGCAATACATCAAATGAGGTAAAAACTACATCTGCACTTCTAAAGTATCCTTGTAGTCTCCCGATTTATCGGGCAAATCCATGCAGGGCGCATTGCCCCATAAATGGGGCGACTACCAATGGACGACATTTTGCGGTGAAAAATTTTTTGACGAATCAGACGGTAAAAAAACTTGATTATGTTGCACGTACTACCCTTCTTACATCTGCACGTTGCGTAAATGAGTGATTTCAGCGTTATCGCCAAATTGGTGTATTGACTTTCGTAAAGACTCTTCAGCCGAGATAGGCTTGACTCTTTCTGAATCGGCTAAAAGCTCATTCAATTCACCTGTCTTAAATTTTATTACATCCTTCTTATTAAGCTCTAAAATCGCATCGCGAAGGGCATTGGGATCTCCAACGCAGATGGCAATGAGAAGTGAAAGGAGCTCACGACCATAGCGAATTTTTTCAAAGACGCTCCTGATTTCATCATACGACGTCTGGTTATCCTGGTGAGCTATCAATAAATGTTGAACGTTCGATTTGCCAGATAGAAGTTCTGTAGCCTTTTTATCTAAAGCCTTTTTAGAATTTTCTCCTTGAAGAGAAAGAACACGAGATAAATCAATACCTAAATTTTTCGAGCGGACCAGAGTTTCTAATTCGCTTTGGCTACGAGTTCGGCTCACAATCACGACAGCACTGTTTTCAGAACGAAGTGCCGCTAATGCTTTAGCCGGCTCAATTCCCTCTCGGTTGTTCAGAAGAACATCGATATCCACTGAAAGGAGTGTGGGCTGCTCAGCCTTGCTAAAAAAACCCGAAACAATTTGAATGACCCTGTTTTGAAAACTCGCTAATCTATCCTGAAGCACCCAACGGGCCACTCCCCAAGGGACATAGCGTGCTTCAGAAACTGCAAATTGATGGGTGGCTCTGCCATAGGCACTGGCGTCCCTTTCCTCATCGCCAGCGGTCCCCCACTCGGCTCCTAAAACGCTGACAGATCCTTGCCCGTGTGTTCCCACCACATAAGCGTCCTTTCCATTGCGTGTATTGTCAATAAGACTATTTTGAAGCCCCTTAACGCGTTCGTCAAGCCGCGCCTCAGCCACAATCCTTCTTGCCTCAAGGTCAAGGCTAACGGGTTTACCGTTAAGGCCGTTCCTTCTGGCAACAATGATCTGGGCTAATTGATCTGTCACTTCATCCCTGGACGCCTCAGGATGAAAACGAAAATATGCATTGGATGCAATTCCGATTTGCCAAAGGATGTCATTAACGCTAGGATTATCTCCAAAATAATTAGTCTGAACATCTCCTTTATTTCTTAAAAATTTACTCAGCCAGTCACTTAATTTTCGATCGTCTGATTTTCGACCCCCTTTTTTACCTGTTCGAGGAAGAAGACGTCCACCGATGCGCTTTGGCTTCCCAGTTCCTTTTTTACCTGGAGCTTTTCTGGGACTCGTCTTAGGGCTACTAGCTGCTGGCGCAACAGCAGCAGCTGGGGGATGCGTCTCTAAAAATGCTACGACCTTCTGCCATTGCGCGGCATTTTCATTTCTCCAAAAACTTTCAATGTCTCTACTGACACTCCGTGGCGTATAGCCTCCCGACAACGCGGCGCTTCCTTGAGCAACAGTGAGAAAGAAATCTTTAGAGGCTGTCCCAAAAATATCCCATGTTTCCGAAGACAAAATTTTTGCAGATTTTTCAGGCCGCAAAGCGAGAGTCAAAGAAATTTCCCGTTTTTTGCGTGATTTTGATTGAACCCAATCACCAGCCCTTGCGTCCCAAAAATTTCCCCACCCTTCAGGCGAAAGACGAGCAATCTCTAAAAGGGTTTCCACTTCTAACATTTCGCGTAATTGGTCTGGTGTAGGATTTTCAGGGAAAGCCTGCCATATTCTAGATAAATCGACCTCATCCCCTTCCAAAAGCGATTGGAGTAAGGCACTTAACCTAAAATACGGGTTCGGATCGTTATTCTGTGCCGATAATTTCAAAAATTTAATAGAAAGCAATTTTTCATGAAGACTCTTGTAAAGGGGACTGGTTCGATAGTTACTAGGATCGATCTCTCTTAAATACTCCATGGTTGACATGAACGCAACGGCCATTAAAACATTAGATCGTAGCGAGGTGCTCTCACTGACTTTAACAAGCTTATTTCCCTCTCTTTTATACTTATTGTAAAAGAATTTAGTAAAAGAGTCTCTCTCTAATGGCGTTAGTATTTTATCGATATTCTCCATCATCGCTTCCGCTTGAGTCTTTTCAAGGGGCTGCGATCGAGCGTACCAAACGGCGGCCATGAGGGCATTTGCTAAATCTGATGAGGCAACAGGTCCTCTAAAAACCGCTAAAGTATCCACCCAACTTTTAATATCTCTGAATCCACTCTTGAACTTACCTCTCACAGAATCTATATCTTCTGCCGTAAGCGGAGCTTTGTCAGCGGAAGTGGCTTGAGCTGATGCTGCCGGTATTGGAGAAGGAGCCGCAGGAGCTACTTTCGGTTCTGACGATGCTGCTGCTCCCGGAGTTACAACTGCTGATTCTGCTAAAGCAGGCGAACCCCCTGCTGGCGAAAGCGTTAGAGTAACAGCCGCTGGTGGAATAAGAACACGATGAAGAGGATTTTGACTTAAACTTTCTCCTTCAATCAGGAAAGAGCCTTCAATCTTTCGCGTAGCATCGTTCTTTAATACAACAAAAATTTCGACGGACTTTGCACTGGGATAAAGAGCAATGCTCTCCCCTTCCCACTGATCACATCCCAAAGAAACTGTTCGCTCCACTCCATTCCCATCTTTGATTATAATCACAATTTCAGAAATATCTGAATTAGGTCCCAGTTTACGCGTAAAATTGAAGTAAGGATAGTTGGATAAATCTACATCCGACAACAAGGTATACTTAAGTCCCGCTTGAGCCCCAGCCTTCATCCCTGAATTAAATACATACCCTATACGCCTAACCTGTCCTTTCTCGGAATCTGAATAATTTGTCTTGAATTCAACGATAGGTCTCTGACCCGAAGGCGCATCAGCGATAGGAGTATTTACGAGAGAAAGACGATTAAAGAAGGTAATAGCATTGGAGCCATTTGTTCTAGAATCAGGCTGCTGTGCCAGTGGCAATTCGAGAATCGGACGCAGTCGATCTTGTGTTCCTTCCCTTATCAAAAAAGAAAGAAGCTCTTGACCGGCGGTTCGAATATTTGAAGTACCTTTTGATTTTGCTAATACTTCTCCTAAGGCAAACAGTCCCCGCAAAGGATTTTTGAAATCTGCTGCGTTCACTTTTCTGAGTCGCATTACAGATCCATCAGGACTCAACCGAAGGGTTAAAGAAGCATCCTCATCATTGAAAGAGGCAGACTTAAGCAAAGCCTTAGCAATACCATGGGCATAGACCTCCCATGCAGGGGAAAGATCATTGAGTCCCGAGATAAGAATCATTTGGAGTGTCTCGAGAGAGGGAGGGCCTGAAGGGGTGTGTAAAAGACCGATCCAGTCCGGATTGTATTGTTCTGGTTTTGCCTGAATTTGTTCAAGCAGAACTACTAATAGGTTATATGGATTTTCTCCGTGATCGCTTAGCAGGCTTCGCCTCAAAGCATAAAAATTTTGAGCATTAAATATTTTCTTTGCTCGCCCGAGTAAGATAGAATTATTAGAATCAACACTTATTAAATAATTCATGACCGTAATAAGCCCAAAAGCGATGTCAGTATTTGTCTGAGTCGAAGTAGCATCGCTTGTTCTAGTCGCTGTTTCATTAACCCTATAACTGTCATAGAAAAACCCATCAGAGGATAATTTTTGCGTTATTTCTAAAGCTTCGAGAACTTTTAAAATCATTTCTCTTGCTTCATCATCCGTTTGAATAAAATTCAATTGCCGAGCTTGAACGATGGCCTTAAGTCTTAAAGCCAAATCCTCTGATTGAACATCACCTGACACAGACTTGCTAAATGTGTCTTTCACCCGTGCCCACAACCGCTCGCATTTTAACTGAACGAGTTCGACTTGATCATGGGTGAACTCACCTGACTTTGCATTTTCTTCTTTTGGAGGTATTGAAATTGTCCGAATTTCAGCAGTAGGAGTAGATACAGGACCTGTCCTCCTTACTCCAGAACCAGGAGTAAAACTAAGCTGAAATGTTGCTTGCAAAGGACCCCCCACTAAAGAAGGAGGGGCATTGGGTGCACCTGTCCCTACCCGTGTACTCAAGCGCCACGCTCCAATAGGAGAGAAATATCCGTAACCCGCTTCAACATACCAAGGAGGCAAAGCTGGGTTACTAGAGATTATTTCATAACTCACATTCCCACGGGCGGAAAGATCACCATCAGATACGGGAAGAGCAGGAATAGGAAGAGACTGCCCTTGAAAGGCAAAATTAATTCGGTGGTTGTCCCTGGTATACCATCCCTCAAGAACAGGCGCTCCATAGAGCGATAAATCTCCCCAATGATGCGTAACTCTTCCATCAGTTCCGAGAGAGGGAAAAATCAATTCGCGACTAAAAGATAAAGCGAAAAAATTAAGACCTAATTGTATCCCCCAAGATTTCTTATCGAAACGAGCATAGGGTTGAACAGAGAAAAGAGGGTCAGAAATCGAACGAATAACCAATCCACCCCGCCCATCCTGATCCACTTCTAAAAGCCCCGTCCATCCCAAATAGAGAGGATTCAAAAAACGATGTTGAAGAACATCATTTCCCCCACTCGCCAACCATGTTTGAAAATAAGAATCTGGATAAAAAGCGTATCTAACCCCAGTACGCATGATTATCTTATCTTTATTATCCTTTAAATCTTTCAAAATCCAATCTTCAGCAGCAGCATTAATGGATAACTCACTGGCATCAAAAGGCAATCCATAAAAACCGCCATTGACTTTTTGATAAATCAATCTTCCATTTACATCAATAACAAGTACACGATGACGTCCTTTTAAAGACTTTCGGAACTCACGTCCTATTTCCGTACCAAAATACGGATGCACTCCATCTAAATAAGAATCACTCAAAACATCTAATCCAAACATCATCCTCAATCTTAATCTTTCTAGCCCAAAATCTATCACTCCATGCCCATAAATGTCAGAATAAGGAACTTGGAGCAATTGCAAATCCGCCAAACCCTGAGGCCTCAAATAGTCTGAGAAGACAGGAGAGTTAACATCAAACAGAGAACCCATAGGATTAACCAAGCCTCTTCCTCCGTGAAGAGAGAGACGTATCCTCCTAAGAGGAAGGCTATCAAATCCAAAATCAAATGAGCTAAGCCCGAAAGCTCCAACTGGAGTTCCAGCTTGCAGTGTGAAGGTAAGAGGTGGATTTTTCTGATCTTGAGCTTGGGCCGTTGCATCAGGTTTCGCCACAGGAGCAGAAGCCGCAGTCGCACTCCCTGGAGCTCCTGGAGCTGGTGCAGCTTCAACAACAGGCGAAGGAGCGGGTGTGGGAGCTGGAGTGGATGATTGAGCTTGAGCAAAATGCGACATAAACAATAACGCAAGACTTAATAAAGTCGCTCGAGCAAATTTTGGCATGCGTCTAAAAGATTTAGAAGCGATAAAAATCAAAGGCAAAAGAGGAAGAAGAATAACTTGTAAAGAGGGGACCGTTATTAAAGCTAAAATGGCACCTGCAAAGAGAAGAGAAAGAACAGCTCCTAAACCAAAAATTTGAATCTTTCCGGACGGTGTTCCTCCTCCACTTCCTTTAGAGGAGGGAACAATGAGTGATCCTTTATTATCCGACTCACCCTTGGCTTTAGCTAAACTCGGATGGCTATTTGGATCTCTTGGATCAGTGCCTGACTGATATTCCTGCAAACTTGTAAAACCATCTCCGTCAGGATCTAAGCTTGCATCGTTATATCTGGGGTCCAACTTATAGTCTAGTTCAAACCTATCGCTTATCCCATCACTATCCGAATCTGGCTTTATTGGATTCAAAGCTTGCTTATATTCTTCACTTGCTGGTACACCATCTAAATCATCATCAGAGTCGGGATCAAATACTCCATAAGCTGCTTCCCAAGCATCTGAAAGTCCATCTCCATCTAAATCCGTATCGTCCCATAGTGGATCCGTTGCATTGCTGGCTTCATCTCTATTTTTAACTCCATCATTATCAGTGTCATAACCTCCATCATCAGAGTCGCAATAATCAAATCCATATTTAGCTTCATATCCATCTTTCATTCCGTCATCATCTGTATCAGCATCAAGTGGATCTACAGGATAATAGTGAGAACCAGTATGAAACTGGGAATAAAAATAAATTTCATACCAGTCATCAAGGTCATCACCGTCCGTATCTTGTAAAAACGGATCTGTGCCATTCGCCTGTTCTTCCCCATCAACAAGATTGTCATCATCAGTATCGGCGAGAACCGGATCTGTTCCATACTCGTTTAATTCAAATCCATCCTTCAACCCATCATTGTCTGTATCTTCGTTGTTAGGATCAGTTTCATTTTCATATTCTTCAACATTGGTTAACCCATCATCATCCACATCCTCTGATGCGTCAGGTTCATTGGGAAGCAAATCATTTTCCACTTCCCAGCCATCTGGCATTTGATCTCCATCGGAATCTGAATTTAAGGGATCCGTCCCATAAGTATTGACTTCCTCTCCATCATCTAAACCATCTCCATCCGTATCTGCTTTTTCAGGATTTGTACCTAATTCAGCCTCTTCGGCGTCTGTCAAGCCATCCCCATCTCTATCGGGAGCTAGCGTGGGAGAAGGACTTCCCTGAATAGGAGTTGCACTAGGGGTTGGACTCACTCCAGTAGCATCATCATCGCCTGAAGTTGCATCATCGTCTCCTGCTGTAACATCATCATCCCCTGAAGTTGCATCATCGTCTCCTGCTGTAACATCATCATCCCCTGAAGTTGCATCATCGTCTCCTGCTGTAACATCATCATCATCCCCTGAAGTTGCATCATCGTCTCCTACTGTAACATCATCATCCCCTGAAGTTGTATCGTCGTCTCCTGATGTAACATCATCATCACCAGGCAATGATCCATCGTCATCGCCGGCGATCTCGCTTGAATCGTCGTCACCCGCACCTGGAACGGTTCCATCAGGAGGAAGACAGCCTATTCCACAAAGGACCATTAAGGTTAGAAGAGCCGTTGCTACAACAGTAAAATATGCTCGAAGAGGTCTTCTAATTGCTACCTGAGGAGCGGGGCTTCCTTCTTCAGAGGCGGAAGGAGTAACAGAAGATGGTTCTTTATAATTAAACAATACCTTAAGCACATTCTTTGAATCTACGTTTTCCCCTCTGTAGCCTTTGATAACTAATACACCATCAAGATATCTAGTTGCAAGCTCATGCGTCCTATCATCCGCCAATAAAACACGTATTTGAGGATAGGTCAGTTCCATCATCTGCTCAAATGTTTCAGCGGTTAGTGGCTGAACAGATTGAGGTTGAGAAGGTTCTCGTTCAACTTCTGATTGAATCCTGGCTTCTAGTGCTTCAACCACATCTTCAATGGTTTGCGCCAAGCGCCCTATTTCTTCTTTCTTAGTTGGATCGGATAAAGCCTGACTCCAAGCCTGGACGAGGGCTGAATGGTCCATTTTAGAATCATCAACCATTTCGAAACCTAAGTGCTCAAGCAATTCTTTAAAATGGCCAGGTAAAACCTGTGCCATTGCTGATAACGACATATCCTTTAAAGACTCTCTCGCCCCACCTAAAAACCCAGACTGCTCTTCCATTTTTCTAAAATAGAGACTTCGATCATCGGCATGATTCGTGCGTGGTCTAATCACCCAATAACCGATTTTGGCTTCCTTTAAGGATTCTTTTAAACCCGCGGTGTGAAAGCCCCCCACTACGAGAGCTGCATGCGTCAACTTTTTTTCTTCAAGCAAGCTAGAAATTTTTTTCTGAAATATTTGATCTCTCTCAAGAACCTTTTCATAGAATTTTCCCGCCATTTCAATGCTTTCGCCAAAGTCGGGAGATTCATAGTCTATTGCTTCCTTTTTGGCTAACTTACCAAGTTGAATTAGAAAGCCTTCAACAAAGTCATTGGGACCAACTTTGCTCGAGGCTCGAGGCTCGAGGCTCGAGGAAAAAACGCTCGAGGCCAAAGGCTCGAGGCTCGAGGTAAATGCTTCTCCAGTTTTTGCTTTTGCTTCGAGCTTCGAGCCTCGAGCCTCGAGCCCGTCTTTTGCTTCGAGCTGTTTAATGTCTTCCCTACTCCCCTCAAGCCGTAAAATTCGCTCAAGAGTCTGATACGACTTCTCAAGCTCTAACAAATTTTTCTCATCATCATTTTTGACAAGGGCAAGAGTGACTTTCTCCTCGGCCTTCTTCATTTCCCCTTCTAATTTTTCCCATGAAATTTGTTTCATAAGCTCTATTTGCTGAAAGAGAAGTTTGAGATTGGAATAGCTCGAGGCTAATACTTTGCTCGAGGCTCGAGGCTCGAGGCTCGAGGAAAAAACGCTCGAGGCCAAAGGCTCGAGGCTCGAGGTAAATGCTTCTCCAGTTTTTGCTTTTGCTTCGAGCTTCGAGCCTCGAGCCTCGAGCCTTTCTAAGTATTGACTTAGAAAGAGATAATGATCCCCGTCACTCTCCTGACCCAAGCGATGCTCTAAAACATGTCGCAACACATTTGACAACTCGTCCTTAGGAAGTTTCTGTTCAAGAACTTCAAGAAAATGGAGATATTCTTTTTCCAAGGCTCGATGATCGATTCCAAACTCTAAATCAGAAAGCTTCGCATAATAGCCCATCGTTGGAAAATTGACTGATACGTCTTGGCCAAAAGAATTCTCATATCTCTGAAGCAATTCATTAAAATAGACTTGAAGATCTATTTTATGTTCTCGATATTCTTTAACCTTTTGAGTCCATTCCTGGATTGAACGAGAGAAAATCTTTTTTTCAAGCCCACTCATCGTCTCCTTTAATGTCTGCCAAGTATGATCTTGAAGGGCTTTTTCTTCTAAAAATTTCCCCATCCACTTCACATTGTCGACATAAACCGATAAATCTTCGACTCCAAGACCTTGTGCCTTGTCCGGACCCTCTGTGATGAGGAAAGATTCCACGGCATCAATATCACTTCTCTGAAGAAATTTTTCTTGTGCAATTTGTAAGGCTTTTTTATCAGGGAAGGTATCAAAAAAAGACATATCCATCTTTCCTTCGGCTGCTTCGCAGAGGACGTAAAAAGGCTGACTCGAGGCTCGAGGCTCGAGGCTCGAGGTAAATGCTTCTTCAGTTTTTGTTTTTGCCTCCAGCTTCGAGCTTCGAGCCTCGAGCTGCTTTTGCAATATCCTTAAAATTCCCCTTATGCTCGTCTGCGCTTCAGGGTTACAATGAATATCTTCAATCAGAAAAAGAACCGGTCGGTCGGGAAAAACATTTTTTTCAATGACTTCTCCAAAATCACTGGGGATTTTTAAACGATCGAGAGCTTCATTTAATTCGGGTGAGGCTTGATCAATCTCCCAGTGACTCATTTCAATCGGGGATGATTTTGCAATGGGTTGAGTAATATTTGAATCCTGAGCAAAAGTAAAAGTGCAGTCGTAAGACACAAAGGATAAGCAGAGGACAAAAGTAATTATTTTACTAACAAATTTGCGCATAGCATTCCTAATATGAATCAGCAGTTCTGTTATAACTGTTATAATATGAGGGTGAATCAAATCACACCACGGGTTACTAAGATAGACACCTTCTGATGTAAAAAAGTAAAAATAAAAATAAAAAAATTAAGGGCCGAGGCTATATCCCAAGTAAGATAGCATCTTCTACCTATTCGTCCAAAATATATTTGATTAAGAAGTTCCGTGATGGAATAAAACATAACAGGCTGTAAAGCAATAGCTTATGTTTTTAAGACAGGTTTGGAAATCTCAGTATTTCTTTGAACCACCGGAGTGATCGTTCTTTCTTCCACCCCATCGCTGGAACGAGCTGTAGCAGGGATTGGGAAATGACCATCTGGAAGAGCAAAACGCAAAGAAAAAGTTCCGTCGGGTCGTAGTGGAATGGAACGCCCCCCCACAGTGACTTCAGCATCAGGTTCCGTTGCTCCATAAACAATTAATTCTGTGTTGAGCACAAACCAGAACGATCTCTCTTTCTTTTTGATAGGATTAACGGGACTTCCTCCAAAACTGGATACAGCACCCGAGGATAAATTTTCCTTAAAATTTTTCTCCATCAACTCTTTTAACTCATGAGAACTTGTTCCCACTTTAAATCCACCGGACAAGGCATACATTTTCTCAGATTCCCTACTCATCCAATGTTCATCGACCACCTCAGAAACTCCAACTCGGGGTAGGGTCACGGTATTTGAACGGGCGAGAGAAAAGAATCGACCTATCGCATCAAGTAAACCAATATCAACCCGAAAGGATTTTGTCGGAGCATTGACATGGATATACCAATTGCCAATAAAAAACTGAACCTCAATATCAAAAAACTGATTCGCTCCCTCTCCCCCTTCTAACCCCGTCACATCACAAACTCTTAAAACGGTCTTTGCCTCATTCTTTTTGCATCCTAAAAACCTCAAACCCTCTTCCACACGATCTGGCGTCACTTCCCAATAACTGTAAATCCAATAAGGATCAACCACCATAAGCGTAATATAATTTCGGTCATATTTTTCGGGCAATTCTTTTCCAGAGGGAGCTAGCGGATACGAAGACGGACCGACAAAAAATTTAGCATCCTCAATTTTTTCTTGAACCGTTTCAGACACTTCAGGCGTTTTAAGCTGTTGAGGAGGCTCTTTAACCGAAAGGGTCTCATTTTTCTTTAAATCTTCTTTGATGGCAATTGCACTAGCAGAACTTAACTTATTTGTCTTTTGCTTCGTATTTTTTTCCATCTAAAAATAGCCCCCCTCATTTTTGAAATAGTCCTATTTTTAAAAGCATCTGCAGTCTCAAATTCTTGAAACACTTTACCAAAACCAAAACAAACTTAACAACTATGAAAACAATTAAAATTTAAAATGTCTCTTTTGCAATCGCATTAGAAATTTTGGATTTTAGGTTGTCATTTTGCATTTTGACTTTTGAATTTTAAATTAATACGCTATTTTCATCTACTTTTCGAGCAATTTCTAAAAAAGCTTTTGAAACTTCCGAAGTAGGTAAACTCACAACAATGGGAATTCCATCATCTCCACCCAAACGAATCGCGGGATCAATGGGAATCTCTCCTAAAAAAGGAACGTTCAGGCGCTTTGCTTCTCGAAGTCCTCCTCCCTGACTAAAAATATCTGTCTTATGGTGACAGTGAGAGCAAATGAAATAGCTCATATTTTCAACAATTCCTAAAATTTCTACTTCCAACTTTTGAAACATCAAAACCCCTTTTTTAGCATCGAGAAGAGCAACATCTTGTGGCGTAGTGACAATCACAGCCCCTTTAAGGGGTGCAAGCTGAACCAAGGAAATATGGGCATCTCCGGTCCCTGGTGGAAGATCCACCACCAGATAATCTAGCTCCCCCCACTGACAATCATTCAAGAGTTGACGAATAGCTCCTGTCACCATGGGGCCCCGCCAAATCACGGGGTTATCTCCCTCTAAGAAAAATCCTAAGGACATCATTGAAATTCCATGCTTAACATGCGGAAGCAATTTATTATGATCCGTCACCCGAGGTTTTTCCTGAACACCCATCATCATTGGAACACTCGGTCCATAAATATCCGCATCTAATAATCCCACCTTTTTTCCCAATTGTTGAAGGGCACAAGCCAGATTAACAGCCACGGTTGATTTCCCAACGCCCCCTTTTCCACTGGCGACTGCAATCAAATTCTTAACCCCTGGAATCTCTCGCCTTTCAAGTACGGTACGATCAGCTTTGGTGCGCTCGAGCGCTTGAACAATTTCAAACTGAATGGATTTTACTTCTTGAAGGCTGGATAAAACTTTTTGACATTCATTTTGAATCCATTGCCGCTTTTCAACAGGTTCAGAGGTAAAGGCGAGAACAACTTTAACTTGGGGCCATTCAACAATAACCTCCTTCACCACTCCAAACGAAACAATGTCCCGGCTAAAACCTGGATAGTGAATGGTTTTTAATCTTTCTAAAATAGTTTCTTGGGTCATTAAATGAACCTCGTTTAAAACAAAAATAATCTACTTTTTCTACAGACGAGACAATAATTTTGCATCATCATCATGAGAACCAATCCAAAACCAAATTATTTCATTCTCAATTTGAACACCTATAGCCCGATATTCTAGAGTAATCCGAACAGAATATATAGGTTTTGTTGAATGAACACGCTTATAACGCAAACTAGGATAGAAGGGATTTTGTTTAAATTGCTTATAGGCATCCCGAGCTTGAGACTGAACTTCTTTAGGCAATTTAGCGAAGGCTTTACGAAAACGCTCCGTTGTAGGGAAGTCATAAACGATCAAGATCTAGAGTTTGTGTTTTCTTTTTCTGGTGTTCTCTTGAAGCTTCGTTACTTAATTTTTCTAACATCTCTTCTGAATCAGCAAAAGCCTTGTCCCACCGATGCTCGGACGAAAGCTCATCCAACAACCATTTGGCCAACGCGTTCTGTTCCATTTCAGAAAGCTTTCCAACTTTAGTAAATACTCTACTCAAAAGCTGTGTCACGATGATCACCTCTTCTCGCTTCAACGATAACATCCCTTAAAGAAAAAACTTTAACCATTCACTTCAAAAATGGTTTTCGTTGAAACATTTAAAATTCTTAAATGCTCAAAAGGAAATTTTTTATAGGTATGACAAACTTTTTTGACTGTCTCTTGAATGGTCTCTTTTAACCAGTCGAGAGATTCTGGATCTTTCTTTGCTTCGATGACCAAGGCAAAAAGATTTTCTCCTAATTGATTTTCAGGGTCCTCTTTGGGAAAATACATTCCCCAGAATCGATCGATGTCTCTTTGGGGGCCCTGAGCGCCTTGAGAGTTCTTTTTAAAAACCGTTTGATATTTTTCTCGAATTTGTTTTGAAATGAGATGAACCAAAAAATCTTCCCATTTGACTTCTTCAAGCTGCGGTTCTTTTCCTTCATATGTTCTACGAATTAAAACCTCTCGCGACCAATATTCATTGACGGAAATTCCTTCATATTGCAAAAGTTTTTCATCCTGAAAAGTCCGAATATAATCCAATTCCTCTCTCGAATCTTCCCCGGTGATCCTATAACGAATAAAGTCTACATTGGCATCACTGCTCAAGAGAACCCGGGTCGCAACAAATTTAATCTTTCCAATATTGCTCCAGATTTTTTTATCAACCAGACCATCCTCACCCCATAATTTTTTGAAATGAGCTGAGATTCCTAGCGTCTTTCCTTGAAGTTTTGCTTCAGCATCCAAGGCATATTCCTCTTTAAGAATTTCCTGAAAAGAGGATTCAAGAGAGAGTTTTGGATAGGAGACCTTTTGGCAACCCGCTAGATTAATGATAAGCGAAAAAACAAGCAGAGTTAGGGAAAATTTCATTCTCACATGCCTCCTACATTTTGATAAGAATTAGAGCATTTTACATGCCAGAAATCAAGAAGTGTAATCTGTTGAGGGGACGCATATTAGAAAAAGAATATTTTTTATAAGAACGAAACTGCTCCATTTTAGAAATTTATTGTTCTAAATTAAACCCCAACCGCTTCAGTGCCTGCTCATCCTTTCGCCAATCTTTTAAAACTTTCACCCAAAGATCTAAATAAACTTTCGTAGAGAGAAATTTTTCAATTTCCTTGCGGCTTTCCTCCCCTATTTTTTTAAGCATTTTCCCTTCTCCCCCAATCAAAATTCCTTTTTGAGAATCTTTTTCGACAAAGAGATTGGCCTTGATATACCACAAATTCTTTTCGGTTCTCTCCTTCATTTCTTCAATCTTGATGGCCACTCCATGAGGAACCTCTTGATGAAGAAAGAGAAGGACCTTTTCGCGAATGATTTCACCAATAAAAAAGCGCTCATTTCGATCCGAAACATCCGATTCTGGATAATAAGGCTCGCCCTCCGGAAGATATTCAAGAATATGATTCAAAAGATCATCCAGGTTCTTTCCCGTCAGACAAGAAATATCCATCACTTTTTTAAAGGGAAGAAGCTTCGAAAATTTTTCTATCATCAAAGGAATTTCATCTTCTCTCATGAGATCAATTTTATTAACGAGGCCTATGACAGGTTTAGAAATTCCTGAAAGCAATTGGAAAAAATCCTGATCTTGAGATCGAACTCCATCAACATCATTCATCAAAAGAACAAGATCTGCTTCTTCCAACGAACTCTTGGCCGCGACCCTCATATGTTTTTCTAAAGCATTCTTCTCTTTTTGGAAGCCGGGCGTATCGACAAAAATAATTTGGGCATCTGAACGCGTTAAAATTCCAAGCGTCTTATGACGAGTCGTTCCAGGTTTGGGATTGACAATAGAAAGTTTTTGACCCAGCAATTGATTCATCAATGTGGATTTTCCCACATTCGGCTTCCCGAGAATTGCTACGTAACCGGATTTATACATCATTCACTCTGTCTTCATTAATTTTTCACTTTTAACTTTTCACTTTTAACTTTCTTTCAATGGTCGAACAGATTCCCCGCAAGATTCGTATATCTCTTGCACTAAGCAAAGCCCGACCCAAAAAATTTCGAATGGATTCCATCAGTCGTTCAGGCTTCCCCCGTGTAAAATAACCGATTTGAAATAAAGTTTTTTCAAGATGCCCGTACATCCCTTCCAGAGCTTTCATCCCCACAAAATCTTCCGATTTGGATTGAAACTTTTCAATGCGAGCACGATAGATTTCATAAGAATAAATCATGACGGCCTGAGCCAAATTCAAAGACGGGAAATGAGCGTGCGAGGGAATGGTCGATAAATTTTGGCAAAGCGCCAGCTCCGCATTTTCTAGGCCCTTATCTTCAGGGCCAAACACAATTGCAATTTTTGATTGTGAATGAACGCCCTTGATTTTTTCTACAACTTCGCGGGGGGATAAGGTTTGATTAAATCTTCTTCGATGCCTTCGAGTCGTTGCAATCGTCCAACGAAAGGGTTTAAGGGCCTCCTTTAAATCGCTATAAATTTTGGCCTTTCCTAAAATAGATAAATCCCCAACCGCCATTTTTTTGAGTTCAGGATTGTTCAAATCGCATGGGTCCACCAAAACAAGATGGGTTAATCCCCCATTTCCCATCGCCCTTAAAACAGACCCAATATTTCCAGGGTTTTGCGGGTGAACAAGAACGATGGATATGTTTTCTAGCTTTGTCATGAGCGACACTATAGAACCTCAATCCCCATGGAATCAAGTCCAAAAATGCATCCATTTCATTTGCAGGGACTTAAAGTATGAAGTATATTGGATATGGGTCTTATGCATGTTCATGAGAAACCGACAAAGATTAAAATCGGCCTTGCTCTGGGCGGCGGGGGTGCAAGGGGTTTGGCTCATATTGGTGTTTTAAAAGCACTCCAAGAAGCCAAGATTCCCCTTCATTTAATCGCCGGAACCAGTATGGGAGCCATCATTGGAGGCACTTTTGCTATTTATCCAAATCACAAGACCTTAGAAGAAAAACTGTTTGGATTTTTGGAAAAGGAAGCCCTCTTTCGTCTGGAGTCCACTTTTCTCAAAACCGAAGAGGATACCCGCCATATAGGTCTTAAGAGACTTGCCAATTTCTTGCGAGAGATTTACTTATGGAAAATAAGATCTAGCAAGAAGTGGATTGTTGACTCTGTTCTGGTTGAAAAATTGATTCATGAGCTCGTCGGCGAAGAGAGCTTTGATGCCTGCAAAATTCCCTTTGTAGCCCTGGCCACAGATCTTTATTCAGGGGAAAAAATTATTTTGGGACATGGAAAATTAAAAGAAGCCATTCTTGCAAGCGCTGCCATTCCTGGAACCCTGGAGCCTGTTGAACTCTATGGACGACTCCTGGCCGATGGAGGAATTATTGAACCGATTCCGGTCAAGGTTGCAAAAGACATGGGAATGGATATTGTGATTGCTGTTGATGTAGGGAAAGAAGTAAAAAAGCGAAAGAAATTTAGAAATTTGATTGATATTGTAGTTCAGGCGGAAAACATTAAGGCCTATGAGCTGAGCAAAATGAAGATTTCCCCTGCCGATATTATCATTGAACCTGAAGTGGGACATATCAGTTGGGCGCATTTCTCAAAGGCCCAAGAATGTATCCGGCGAGGCGAGATTGCTACGTGGAATGTGCTGCCGCGATTGAAGGTGTTGATTGCACAACTTGAGCGCAAGAAGTTTTTTGGAAAGATTTTGCCCTTTGCAAAAAAGCTCACGGAAGGGAAAATAGTGGATGGAGAACCATGAAACACAGTTCAAAGTTCAAAGCTCAAAGTTCAAAGTTCAAAAAACCTTGGCTTGCGTTTGAGTTTTGCTTTTTTGAACTTTAAACTTTTAACTTTTAACTTTAAACTGTGTTTTTAAGGAGACGACCATGGAAATCATCAAAAAGCGAATTGTACTAGCCTGTGGCATGAGAACCCCCATTGGTCATATCAATAAGAGCTTGGCGGATTTAAGGCCCGATGAAATGGGAACAATGGCGATTCGTTCAGTCATAGAAAAAGCAAAAATTGATCCCAAACTTGTTGACGGGGTTTTAATGGGTTGGGTGGGACAATTAAGTAATGCCCCCAACATTGCACGAGTTTGTGCCTTAAATGCAGGAATGTCAGAGCAGTCTGTGGCCTTCACACTTCATGTCAATTGTGTTTCAGGAATTGAAGCCGTTGCCTCGGCTGCCCGCCAAATTCTGGTTGGAGAAGGAGAACTGTTTATCGCCGGAGGAACAGAAAGCATGAGTTCCTTCCCCTATACCATTCGAGGGGCTCGAAGATATCGTGGATTAAAAACACTCAACGATGTAAAGAAAAATTGGAATACCCTTTTAGAAGATCCTCATATTGAGATTGGGGACTGCATGCTAGAAGGATTAAGAGACCCCGTCAAAGGAATGATCATGGCTGAGACCGCTGAAATCCTCGCCCAATTGTATGATATTTCAAGGGACGAGCAGGATCATTATGCCGTTGAAAGTTACAGGCGGGCCATTGAAGGTATTCGAAAAGGGGTTTTTAAACCCTATGTTTCTCCAGTGATTAAAAATGGAACCGTCCTTTTAAGCGAGGATGAGAATCCTCTACAGCGAGAAAATTTTGTTCTCGACCCTGAAAAAGCTAAAAAGGCCCCTGCCCTGTTTGACAATGAGGCCTATCCCTTCAAAAATTTTTGGGCAAGTTATGGCCATGAAATTAGAGGGAAAAAATATATCGATGGAAAAACTCACGGAACGATTACAGCCTTTAACTCCTGCCCTCGAAGCGACGGAGCTGCAGCAGTGATTGTGACCACAGATACAAAAGCAAAGGAGCTTGGACTCGATATTATTGCAGAACTCAAAAGTTGGGGCTTTACAGGCGTCAATCCAGCCCTCATGGGCGTGGGACCGACATTTGCGACAGAAAAGGCCCTTGAGAGGGCTAAAGTCTCTTTTGACAAGCTAGACATCCTAGAGCTTCATGAGGCGTTCGCAGCTGGATGTCTGGCCATTTTTAAAGTCGGACAAAATAAATTTGGGCATCACTGGCAAGAAAAATGGAAAGCGGGTCAAGTGAACCCTTATGGAGGGTCTATTGCCCTCGGGCATCCCCTCGCCGCATCAGGAACAAGAATTCTTCTGAATCTTGGATACGAATTAAAAGCATCTCCTAAGGGTAAATTGGGGCTGGCAGCAGCCTGTGCAGCAGGTGGGGTCTCAGGAAGTGCCGTGTTGGAAAAATATGAAGGGTGAAAAATCAAATATCAAAAGTCAAAAATCAAAATGACATATCAAAATGACAAATCAAAAGTCGAAATTAAAAACAAAAAATAAATTTTTTGCGGGTGGTTTTATTTTTAGATTTTACATTGTCATTTTGGTCTTTGATATTTGATTTTTGAAATTATGAAAACCTATCCCTTTCTCATTGCAGGAAAACCCTGTACCTCCACCCAAAAGCAAGAGGTGATCAATCCTTTTAATGGCGAAGTTGTCGGATCTGTTTTTCTTGCCCAAAAATCAGATATTGAAAAAGCCATAGAAAGTGCTGTTGAGACTTTTAAAAAATCTAGACTCCTTCCCTCTTACGAGCGTGCAAGAATTTTAAAAGCGATCGCTGAGAAAATCGCTCAAAAAAAAGAAGAGCTCGCTTGCACCATTGTTGAAGAAAATGGCAAACCCATTCGAGACTGTCGAATGGAAGTGGATCGGGTGGTCATGACTTTTGAGATTGCCGCAGAAGAGGCTAAACGGATTCCGGGAGAATTAATTCCCATGGATCTTCGCAGAGATACTGAAGGTCGATTGGGAATTTTAAAGCGGTTTCCCATAGGACCCCTCACAGCGATGACCCCTTTTAATTATCCTCTTAATTTGGCAGCCCATAAAATTGCCCCTGCACTTGCCGTTGGAAATCCAGTCATTTTAAAACCATCCATGATGACCCCCATCAGTGGTCTTCTTTTAGGTCAAATCATTGAAGAGTGTAGCTCCCTTCCAGGAATGATCAGCGTCATTCCATCTCTCCATGAAGAATGTGAAGCACTTGTCACTGACGTGCGCATAAAAATGATCAGCTTCACCGGAAGCCCCGACGTTGGATGGGATTTAAAAAAACGATGTGGCCACAAGAGAATCACGCTTGAATTGGGTGGAAATGCCGGTGTGATTATCCATGAAGACACGGATCTTGAGCTTGCAGTAAGTCGCTCTCTCAGGGGAGCTTTTGCCTATGCAGGTCAAGTGTGTATATCGGTTCAAAGGATTTATATTCATGAAAAAATTTACGATCGATTTGTCGGAAAATTTCTTGAAGGCGTTAAAAAACTAAAAGCGGGTAACCCGATGGATGAAGCTACGGATATGGGCCCTATGATCAGGGAAAATCAAGCCATTCGAGCCCAAGAATGGATCGAAGAAGCTATCCATGCAGGTGCAAAACTTTTAGCAGGAGGAAAAAGGACTGGAAGTTTTGTTGAACCCACCGTTCTTGAAAATGTGCCCAAAGGGACAAAGGTTTGTGATAAAGAGGCCTTCGCTCCCCTCGTCAATATTTTTTGTTATACTCATTTTGAGGATGCTGTTCGGGCTGTGAACGATACCCCCTACGGCCTCCAGGCTGGCATTTTTACTCAAAATATCGGGCGTATTCTTCATGCTTATGAAAATATCGAGGTCGGAGCCCTCATGGTCAATGAAGTCCCCACTTTCCGGCTTGACCACATGCCCTACGGCGGAACCAAACTCTCCGGATTTGGCCGTGAAGGCTTGAAATATGCCATTGAAGAAATGACAGAACTGAGACTTTTGGTTTTGAAAAGTTAAAATTATTTAAAAAATTTATTTTTATATGTATAATACTATTGATTTTAATATTTAAACTTAGGATGTTTTTCTGTGAATGTCATTTCAGGCAGTTTTATTTGGGATGCTGATAAGGAAGCCGTTAATATAGTAAAACACAAAATCAACTTTTCTACTGCGGCAAAAGCTTTCAAAGATCCTAAGAGAAAAATATTTGTAGATTCAAAACATAGTCTTAAAGAAGAAAGATACTTTTGTATTGGGAAAGTCGATAAGAGTATTCTTACGGTTCGATTTACTTATCGAGAAAATCTCATTCGAATCATTGGCGCAGGAAAATGGAGAAAAGGGAGAATCTATTATGAACAAAAATAAAATTGATCGAGTCCTGCCATTAGGAAAATTGTCAAGAATAAGAGATTTTTTGCCTCCTCCATCAGCTCTTGTCCTACCTGACAGAAATGTTAAAGTGACTATCTCCTTAAGCGAATTAAGTGTCAAATTTTTTAAACATGAAGCTAATCGCCACCATACAAAATATCAAAAACTGATTCGAAAGGTTTTAGATCAATACGCAACTTTCTATGAAAAAGCAGGTTAAAAATGTCTTTGCCAAATTGATAAAAATTCTTAAGCCCTAATTAGTTTAAGGATTCTCTTCATGAAAAAAAGTGATTTTAAAAATATTCCCGGCTGGGAGTTGGTCAGTAAAGGGCTCAAGGATATTTCTGAAGGCAATTACAGTACTGTCCATGCGCTCCTAATTTTTATGGCCGCTCCCCGTCTTCATTTTCTAGGATTTAATATTCCAGATATTCCAAAAGGCATTCAAGAGAGCCCTAGTCATGCGCTTTACAAACTTTTAGAAAATACAACTTCCACCCCCTACTCTGAATACAACGCCCTACAGAGAAGATTGGCAAGTTTTTGCAGCGGGGTAGAAAATACTTAATATCGATGTGCCAAGCGAAATAAAACTTGAGGAATAGGGCCCATCTTGGATAGGCACCAAGAAAGTCCATTTAACAAATAAGGATGAAAGCTAAAGAATCTCATCGTACGACCGAGCAAAAATCGGGTTTTGAAATTTTTGTGGATCGCTCGATAAAAGGCCCGATCTTGTGAAGATTGGGATAGCAGCCACCCTGCCTCTAAAGCCAGGGTAATCCCCTCTCCAAAAAAAGGATCTATCACCCCCAACGCATCCCCAATACAAATCTCATTTTCCTGATGTTCCTCCATCTTTAACCCTAAAGGAAGGGGTGGGGTTGTTAATAGTGGATTGATGCGGACAGCATTTTTCATTTTTTCTTTGAGGATAGGATGGCGGTCAAAAACCCACTGCATAAAATCATCAGGTCTTTTTGGAATTAAGTCTACAGGAACTCGATTCATATCCAAAAGAAAACAGACATTTACTTTTTCATCTTCAATCTCGACAAGTCCACCATAACCCACATCTAGAAAATAAAGTTCTAGCGTCTCGTTCAAATTTTGAAGCAAATCATAATGGGCCTTGACTCCAAACATACGGTGCTTTTGTTTTTTTGAATCAGGTTGTCTAGGCCTTCCACTCGCCAAAATCACTCTCTTTGCCTCAAGAGTTTGAAGCGTCTGCGAACCTTTAACCACACTTCTAACCAACCAACTGTCTAGAGTTTTTTCACGGTGGGAAACGAGAACCCCTTCTTCAACCTCCACTCCCAAGGATTGTGCATGACGAAGCAAAAGATGATCAAGCTTGGCTCGACTCAAAGCCAATCCATGTTCAGGTTGAAACTTAATTTCAATAGCCTTTCCAGATGAACTATAAAGGACAGCTTCACGAACAGGATGATAGCCACTTTCACGCAGCCGTTCCCCTATTCCAAGCTCTTCGAAAATTTTCCAAGCACGAGGACTGATAAACTCACCACAAACTTTATCACGAGGGAAAATTGATTTTTCTAAAATTAATACGGACTGACCCTGCCTTCTTAAAAAAATTGCAGCTGAACTTCCCGCAGGTCCAGCACCAATGACAATGGTGTCGTAGCGTTTAGAGTGACTATTCATCTGGAAGTCCTTGTTGTAACTCACGGGTAGATACCAACCCAAATAAATTTAAAAATCAAAATGCAAAGTGCAAAATGACAAATCAAAATCTAAAATGATTCTTAAAGCAATGACTCAGATATATTTTTAATTTTAATATGTCATTTTGATTTTTGATATTTGATTTTTAGATTTTCAAATTAATGACCCCTCACCCCATTTATTTAAAACTAAACAAAACCGATAAGGAAAATGCCTTCTAATTTCGCACCCTTTAAAATCCCCTTCTCGAATAAGCTTCTCAATCTCATCGATTGTAAAAGCCCTCAACACTGAAACAGCCCCGTCGTGACGTGTCATGGGATGGAATCTAAACGCTCTCGCCAAAAACTTAAAACCATAATATGGAATCCACGCCCGAATTAAGTCATTCACGAGAACTGCTCTTTTAGCCAATCTCAACATTTCTCTTAAAAAAGGAAGCCAATCCTTTGAACCCAGATGATGTAAAAAGAGGGATGTCGTACAAAAATCAAATGTCTCGTCTTGATAAGGAAGATTAAAGACATTTCCGACTTCATACGAAATTTCTGGATAAGAAATGCTCCTACCCTGAGCAATTTCTATCATCTGAGGATTTTTATCAATAGCCTTGATACTGGTTGTAATCCCCTGTTTTCGAGCCCAAAGAACCATTTCAATCGGAATATCGCCCGAACCTGTTGCAATATCTAAAATGGATAGTTCTTTGATCTTTCGTTTTCGAACTTGTTCTTCAATATTTTTAAGAATTGTTTTATATCCGCCCAAATAGCGATTGATCCAGCGAAGATCTTTTAAGCTTCCCTCCACATCCATTTTTGAAGTTGAATGATCCATCCATTCAGGTTCAAAACTCTTTTTCATCTAACCAACCTCTTTTCGAGATACCTCTCATCATTTACTTTTCAAACAAGAAACTTTCAATGGTTAACCCCGGTCCAAAAGCCATACCACATCCTAAACCTTTAGACGAAGAATCTTCCAAAAATTTTCTCAAAATAAACATAATCGTTGGAGAAGACATGTTCCCATAGTTTCTCAATATTTCATAGGACGGTTTCATTTTAGAATCTTCTAAATCGAGCTCAGATTGTACCGCTTCTAGAATGGTTCTTCCTCCGGGGTGAATGGCACAAAAATTAAAATCATTCACAGAAAATCCATTTAAAATCTTTTTCTTTTCATTTCGAATTCCTTGAGAAATAAAAGAAGGCAGTTGAGAATCTAAACTCATAAAAAATCCATCATTCCCAATGGTCCAGCGCATCAAAGAAAGACTCTCGGGAATAATGACAGAATAAAATTCCTTTAGCTTTAATCCAACAGGTTCAGAACTAATAAGGCTGGCTGCACATCCATCTGCAAAAAGAAGAAAAGAAATAAGTTGATCAAAAGGAACATGATCACGTCTCCAATGTAACGTACAAAGCTCAAGATTAACCATCAGAACTTTTGATTCTGGCTGGGCCCGCACAATGTCCCGAGCAAGCTTCAACCCCGAGATCGCAGCAAAACATCCCATATAACCAATAAAAGTTCGATGAACAGTCGTACGAAGTCCTAATCTTTGGATAATATCAACATCCACACCCGGAGCATAAAACCCCGTACAGGAAGTAACAATGAGATGTGTCACCGAAGAAAGTTCTTGGGTCTGAAGAGGGATGATGGCTTGAGCCGCGAGTGGAAAAGCTTCTTTTTGATAGCGTTCCATCCTTTCCTGAGTTGAAGGAAATCGGTTGGAATGATAAAAGGCTTCGGAGGGAATACCATTCTCAGAAAAAAAATGTTTGAGAACGGTATATCGCCGATCGATCCCTAAACGATTTGCGATGGCAATAAATTTTTTATATTGATCGGAAGATGCGACAAATTTTGACAGAAACCCAATCGATTCGTCGTGCCCTTCATAGGGAGGGACAACAGCTTCAATGCGATTGAGGTAGACTGACATTAAGCGAAATGAGCGACTGGAACAGTTCGCTTCACCGAAAAACTTTTCTTATGAAGTTTTATTCTTTCAATTTCATGAAGGGTATGTGCATCAAGATAACTTTCACCACAATAAAAACATGAAATAACTGGAATATGATCAATAATAAAAAGATCTTTTCCCTTACCATAGGTCCGAGCAACATTCAAAAGGCGTACGTCTGATTTGCCACAAAGTTCACACTTCATATTTAGACCTCACGCATTTGCATACACTGTGATGATAACAAGTTTTCCGCTAGAATGCACTGGCAAAAGCTGCTTTTTGAGACTTTACTTTCTCCCCAGATAACTTTCCCATCATCACTTCCACACTATGTGCCTTTCCATCTCCCACGGGCTGAACAACATTCCCCTTAATGGAGAATCCATCCACCTTGATTTCCCAAATGCCCCCTGAAACATGTTTGGGATTTTTGACCTCAATTTGGTAGATATCGCCACGAAAACGGCGAGTCATCTTAAACCCATCCCATTTTTTAGGAATACAGGGATCAATGACCAAACCATTGTAATCCGGACGAACCCCTAAAATCCACTCACCTGTAATTCGGTAACACCAAGCCGCAGATCCTGTATACCAACTCCATCCTCCCCGGCCATAATTCGGAGACTCAGGACCATCCACATTTCCAGGAAGAACATAGGGCTCAGACCAATAAAGATCCGGATTTTCTCCTCGGTAAATGGGATTGACCCGCTGATAGGTTTCATAGGCCTTGGCGGCATCTTTCATCTCACATTCAGCCCAAATCCCCCAAACTCCCGCATGGGTATAAAGTCCTCCATTCTCACGCATCCCTGCTGGATAACGCGTAAGATATCCTACTTCGATGTCCGGACTTTTATAAGCAGGATAAAAAAGAATCGGACCATAATTTTTATAAAGATATTTTTCCATCATTTTCTTAACGAGCTTTGCCCTCTCGCCTTCGGCAACTCCATTAATCAAAGACCAAGTCTGGGCATTGATAAAAATCTTTCCTTCTTTACATTCATGGCTTCCTAAAACCTTTCCGGAATCAGTCGTTGCACGCCAGTACCACTCACCATCCCAGCCCACTTCATTGATGGCTTGCTTTAAAGTTTGAGCTTCGTTTTTCATCAATGCTACAAATTCAAGGTCGTTTTCTTTCATAGCTACAAAAGAAAATTCATTTAAAATTCCATATAAAAAATGTCCCAGCCAAACCGATTCTCCTTTCCCATCACGGCCGCAGGCATTCAGCCCATCATTCCAATCCCCTTCCAAAATCAAAGGAATGCCACGCGGGCTTTTACGAGAAAGTGATTTTAGAATGGCTCGCTTAGCATGCTCATAGATGGAAGCGCTTCCCTCATTTTTCAGGAAAGAGGCTTGTTCGTGGAGAATAGAAAAATGCGCCGTCTCTTTTAGATAATTCACTAAAACAAACGGAAGCCAGAGAAGATTATCGGAGTGATGGGAACCGCTGGCCTCAGGCGCCAAATTTTGCCACCAGTGTTGAACAGTTCCATCGGCATATTGATGTTCCGCATGAAGTTTGATTTGAGCCGCTGTACGATCTGAGTTTAAGGGAAGAAAAATATGACTATCTTGTAATTGATCCCGAAAACCATAGGCCCCTCCCCCCTGATAATAACCGGTACGCCCCCAAATCCGGCCTGAAATGGCCTGATATTTCAGCCAGGTGTTGGTCATGATATTGAGAGCCGGATCCGGTGTTTCAACTTCTAAACCCGACAAAGTTTCTTTCCAAAATTCTTGAGTCGCTTTAAAAGCCTGAGCCGCCTTTGCGGGATCAGAAAATGCCAAAACTTTTTTACGAACGCTTTCTTTATTTTCCGCCAAACCTGTGACAAATACACAAGACTCTGCCTTTCCAGGTTTCAAATTAAATTTAAGATGAAGACTTGCAACGGAATCATTCCACTTGCCATCGTGATTCCCTAATTTCCCCTCCTTAACTGCCTTCGGATGAGCAATGGCTCCATACTTCCCAACAAACTCTTCTTTATCACATTCAAAACCAGAAGGTTTACGGCTGCAAGCATGGAAGGCCACATAGGAATAACTATTATTCCAAAGCTGACCTTTCTGATTTGGGATATCCCAAAATCTTTTTTCAGCAAAAATGCCTTGAAGCTTTTCATCATACTGAGTTTCAATAAACAAACGGTGAAATTCCCGGTGACTATCCGGCCACCGGCCCAAAAGCCATTCAAAAAAGGTAAAAACCGATATTTTCCTCTGCTTTTTCCCAAGATTTTCTAACTCTAAAGTCCAAATTTCATGTGTTTCATTCGGAGGAACAAAGAGGGTCATTTTTCCGCGAATTCCCTGCCACACCGCTTCCAAAGTTGTGAAGCCAACCCCATGACGGCACTCAAAAGATGAAAATTTTGAACAGGTTGGTTTCCAGGTTAAAGATCCACCTGTTCCTTTTTCATCATCTCTTAAAAAAATAAATTTTCCCCATTCATCCCGAATTAAATCCTGTTCCCATCGAGTAATCCGATTGATCTGAGCATTGTCCATCCAGCTGTAGCCGCCCCCGGTCTGAGAGACAATCACACCGTAGCGACCATTGCTCATCACATTGACCCAAGGCCTCGGGGTATCGGGCCTGGTAATGACATACTCTTTTCCATCTTCGCTAAAATAGCCATAGTCATTCTTAAAAAGTTTTTTTTCTGTTATTTTCTTCATCCCACCACCTCCAAGGAAATTTCTTTTGCACCATGACGATATTGAACAAGAAAACCTTCTTCAGTTTTTTTAAATTCCACTTCTTTTCCATTCACCAAAACTCTTTGTGGAGCTTTTTCCAATTGTAAAACGATTTCACCTCGCGTTCCTTGCGGCCCCCTCATCTGGAGTTTAACCCTAGAGCCTTCTATCGCTTGCCCTACAAGTTCAGAAGTTGCGTAAATAATTTTGATCCCTTGAGAAAGCTCCCAATCAAAAGGAAGAATTAATCCCGATGTTGGGCCAATCACTAACCTTCTCTGTGAAGGAAGTTTCATCTTTTTCCCATCAATTAAAAGATCTATCACAATCTCTTTTTCGATGGGGTGAAAATTAAGAACAAAGAGAAAAGAGCCATGAGGACCTTTACGAATTTGAAAATTCACATTGGGATCATTAGAAACCACTTGAGGTAAAAGCCCATCTCGTTCTAAAAATGCTTTAAACACGTCCATATGCTCTGCAATTTGATAATTTGGAAGTGTTCCTAAAATAATCGCTCGTCCCTTCCCGATATTCTTTTCAAACCCACAAACCTTATTTCCAACTTTGGCGACGACTGAAGCATCATCACCGTTAAAAACCGTCATCACAGGAAAAGAATTAACGAGTTCATGATCAAAAAACTGGACTTTGGATTCTGTCGGGCAAAAAATCGAATCCCCTTCGATACCTAAGCCTTTTTTCAAGATATCGCAAGGTCGTCCCTCTAAATCAAATTTAGGTAAACTGGGATAAAAAATAGCTCGTCCACCCCGACGCACAAAATCTAAGAGTTTCTCTTGAGTCTTGGGATCCATGAGTTCGATCGCAAGAACCCACAGCTGCTTGTACTCTAAAAGTTCGTCCACGGACTGAACCTCTAAATCAGGTAACTCTGGATTAAAATTAAGAGCGTAAAGAACCTTGATCAATCCATCGAAATAAAACGCGTCCCGTACCCATTTAAAATCATAGGTGAGACCTACTTTTTCGGGTCTAAAATATTTATCTTTGAGAAAAAGAGGATAGAAAAATTCTGTCTCATAATAGGGTTTATAAAAAGCCACTCCTACCGACGAATGCTTTTTAGAAGGAAGAAAATTTTCTTCATTGGCCCGAATCCAGCCATTAATCCTTGAAACAACATCATAAAGCGGATTTTCTTTTCCTTTCACATCCAAAGGGGTGTCCCAATAAAACATCGGGCCATAAACCCCTTCCCCAGGAGGATTCTTCCCTTGAGAAAACATGTAATAATTCCAGCCCTGGGTTCCATAGGAAAGAGCCGCCTTGTAAAAAAGTTCAAGCTCATTGGGATAGGTCCTGACACAATGCTCTCGTGATCCGGCCTGAAATTCTGCAGAATAAAGAGGCATGGACCGATTTTGCAAAGAGCGTGTCATTTCAGAGATAACGGCTGCATCATGAAAATTCCTAAAATCGACATTTTCAGGAATATGATCTAATCCTAAAAGAAGATCTGGGCATTTGGCGACCACTTCAGAATATAGGGTAATGCAAACTGGAAATTCGTTGGCCCGACCATAAACCCACCCCGGAACATTTTCATAAAAAGGAACTGTAATCCCACGTATCTTAAGATCATCCATCAGATACTTCAAGTAAATGTAATAGTACTCACGGTGAAATGTATGCCAGTCACGATAGCGGGCAATGTCTTGCGGGCATTCCGTATTACCCGAAGGAGGAATGACTTGATCAAAAGAAGAATAATTTTTTGAATAAAGTTGATTGAGAATATTAATCGAACGGTATTTTCCCTCTAGAAATTGATCATAATATTTGAGGGTTACAGGATTATAATCCCCGCAGCCGGCCAACCAATGCTGAAGGCCCACCTCATTACAAATTTGCAGCATCGAGATGGGCCCATTTTTAGAAGACTGACGCTGGGCAATGGCAGGAATAATCTGGTCAAACCATTTGGCCGCATATTCCAAAAAAATCGGATGCATAAAAGAACACACAAAGGGCATATTGATCCTGCCTTGAGAATCCTCGACTTGAATTTCAGGGTGACGGGCTAACAACCATCGAGGAATGCCTTGATCCTGATACTCTGCCAAAATATAAGGGCCGGGTTTCACAACCACCTTAAGCCCATTCTCATGACAAAGATCAATAAATCCAACAATATCTTTTTCTGGTTTTGTCTTGCCTTCTAAATCAAAAATCCCCTCTTTCGCCTCATGCCACGACCATGGAATATAGGTGGTCACGGTATCTAAATGGACCTTTTTCATTTTTTCCAAATGCCTTGGCCAATCCTTTTTCTTGACTCGGAAATAATGCATTTCTCCAGAAATGAGAAAAAAAGGTTTCCCATCCTGCTTAAATCCTTGAGGGGTTACTTCAAAGCGCATATTCTTACTCCATAAAAACAGTTCAAAAAATACAGTTCAAAGTTTAAAGAGAATACAAAAAAAGAGGGGGATTAACAAGGGAGAAGTAATTTTCAAGAACAGAGATAGGAAATTGAAAAAGAAAGTCAATTTCGGTTTTAGGGTTTAAGCTGCAAGAGGATGAATATGTGAAATTTCCCTTACATCAACTTGACTCAATTCCCAATTATTTTGCGTATTAAGCCAAAACTGGGGACTTCCTCCAAGCGCTTTAGAGAGTTTGAAAGCCATTTCAGCACTAATGCCACGCTTCCCGCGGCAAATTTCATTAATTGTTTTTGGCAAAACCCCAATATGTGCTGCTAAACTGGCCTGGGTCAGTCCAAGCTCATCTAATTCATCTTGAAGAATCTCTCCTGGATGAATCGGTGTAACAGGATAAGTTTTACCCGGCATAACTCCTCCATTTTTTTAACTAACGGTGATAGTCAATAATTTCGACATCATCCGCATTTTCTTCAATCCACTTAAAGCAAATTCTATACTGATCATTGATGCGAATACTACAAGAACCCTGTCTATCCCCTTTCAGGAATTCAAACCTATTTCCTCTAAGCTCTCGTAAATCCCTAATATTGCTAGCAGCGCCTAAACGGGCTAACTTAATTTGGGCCTTCTTATGCAAATATTGAGGCAATAGCCTTAAAGCATCTTTAGAGAGTCGGCCATAGTTGAGGTCTTCTGTCCTTTTATTTTTAAAACTTCTAATGGCCACCTGTAACGACTCCTAATTATCTAATTACCACGTAGTTATAATACAGGTAATATTAACATGAGTCAATTTTTTTGCAATTGAAGGAACGAACCGTCCCTATAAGAGAGGATTATCCCAACACCAGTGGTATCAACTCAGAAAGAGAATTTACCGTAGGGATCGGAAATTTACGCTGACCTGTACGGTCAAGTAAAACGGCTCGAATTCCAAGTCGAGTAGGCCCCTGGACATCATCCTTGATGCTGTCCCCCACATGCAAGGCCTCATGAGGCTCGACTCCTGAACGTCTTAACGCCTCTTTAAAAATTCCAGCATGAGGTTTTGAAGAACCGACTAAACCCGAAGCGAGAATAAAATCAAAGATTTTCCCAAATCCTAGTCTTTCACATAAAGGAATCAAACGTTCATCCCAATTGGAAACAATGCCAAGAAAAAATCCATGATCTTTCAATTTTTTCAGAACCCCTTCTACTTCTGGAAAAACACGCCACACTTGAGGCCGTGCAAAAAGATCATGGAGCTCATCAAAAAAAACATCGAATTTTTTGATACCCCCAAACGTTTCAAAAACATCCCAAACCAACTTATACCACCATTCCCGCTCTTGAGGATGATGCTCTCCCTCTTTATGATGGTCCCACCCCCTTTCGTTAACCCCATGGTTCAGTCCGGCAAAGCCGGCCCCACCTTCGGTAGCACGAAAGGTGGTGAGATGATCTTTTTTTTCCCATTCTTCTCTAAATTTCTGCTCAACTTCTTTTGAACTTATCTTACATCCATATTTACCCGCCACTTCAGAATAAATCTCTCCTACGGATAGATAGGGCTCCACTAAAGTCCCCCCTGCATCAAAAAAAATAGCTTTGAAACGTAAAATTTTATTCATTTTATCTCTAACCCTTTCCTTCCTAATATATAACACAAAATTGAGCATTTAAAACCCTCAAATATCTTTTTTTCAAGTATAATTAACCCATGGGCTTTGAGGAACGTAGAAAACATTTTAGACGCTACTTTGGAGAGGATGAACGTTATTTTATCGAATATAAAGTTTTAGGGAAACTGATTCCTAAAAAAGAAGTTGCGCTCACCCTCGATTTAAGTGCGGGAGGTCTTTTATTTCGATCCGCTGATCTCATTGCAGTTAATTCAGAAATAGAGTTCGATCTTTCTCTTCCTCATATCAAAGATCCCATTCATTTAAAAGGTCGTGTCGTCCGCGTTGAACCTGCGCTTAAAGCTGGAATCTATAACATTGCTGTTCAATATATCGAGATTTCTGAAAATGATCGAGTCGCCATTGACCAATTTTGCACCGGAAAAAATCCTTCTAAATAAATCATCCAGGGACATTGATCTTTCCGAATTACACTCCACTTCATCATCAAAAAATCGCTTAGGTAAAAGCTTACATGCTATTTGCAGTCACTTCTAAAGTTTGGCGGATACTCTCAAAATTATTTCGGACCGGTTTAAATCCTTTAGGTGGAACGACTCTTCCATTTTGATCTAATAAAGCTTGGGCCTCTCCATCAGAAATCCCAATATTTCTTATGGCTAGAAGAAAATCGTCTCGATCCATAGAATATAAAACCGTCATGAGCAACTGTTCAAACTCAAAATTTTTATCACCATAGACGGCATGAACTCCAATCTCTGGTCTCCTTAAATAAGGGCCATAAAGGTCCCAATCCTCTTCATGTCCAATAACAAATATTTGCTGAGTCATATCAAGAGATTGCCCTGAATAAAGCCTTTCATGAAAACTTTTAATAGCAGCGATGAGACGTTCCCCAACTTCCCCTTCTCCTGATGAAACATCTAAAATATCTTTTTCTTCAAGACCATATTTTTTTCTGGCCTCTTCCCGTAAAGTTAAAGACCGATCTTTACCTATCACATCAAAGAAAATAAATTTCACTTTATTTTTATATTTTTGTTCCAATATTTTTTTAGTTCTTATTACTTCCAAAGCCCGATCTGGATCCTCCAACATTTTCAAGCTCACTGGGAAATAAACAGGGCGATTATCCTTATCAAGCCACCCGCTTACTTGATCCATAAATCCTTTTTTCATTCTCCTTAATTTTTCGACAAAGGCAGGATAAGCAATAGCGTTTTCAATAAATTCCATTGTTGTAAACGTTTTTTCAGCAGCATTTCTATTGAAGAGAATAGCAGACAAACCCAAGGTCTGAGCATCTACCGCTTCTAACACACCTGAATCTATCGTAACGGATTTTCCTTCATCTCCCTCTCGAACTGTATGCTCTTCAAAATCAACCCCTGTCTGATGAACATCAAAATTTTTTGCAGCTTCCTTCATTTCTCTCAATTTTTCCATAGGGATACCCACTTCAGCGCAAGTCTGAATTATCACCAGTCGTCTCCCAATACCTCTTACCTCTTCTCCCCTTTCCTTTTCGATTAACCCACTGACTTCTTCTATCAGCATTTGAAGTTGATGCTGTTCCATTTCTTTTCCATAAAGCTTTGGATAAGACATTCGATATTCTTCCAGGGCTTGACCTAATTCAAAAAGAACATGGTCAACGGTATAAGATGAGTCCCGAACAACATCTTCTAGCGTTCGACGCCTACTTTCAGAGAAACACGACCCGAAGGATGAAACCATCCCTTCATTCGGCTCCCCGGCCATCACTAAACCTTTGCTACCAGAGAAATGACCGTTTCTCGTTTCCAAAATCGCTTTAAGATCTGGAATGAATCCTTCCTTGATATGCCGATCTATCATCCGCATCACAAGGGTCATTTTGTCAGTAACACTTGCAGGATCAACAAGATCTGGTGAAAGAATAGCCGGAAGAGCATTTGTCGTTTCACCCCACAAGAGTATTTTAGATGGATGAGCAGCATATTTTTTTTCCAAATCCTGCAAAATACCCTCATCTGCCGCAATAACCAAGTCCGCGTCACGAATACTCTCATTTGTAACAGGCTGACGTCTATGTTGAACAAAATAAGAGCCCAGGCCTATGGAATGAGCAATGTTAATGATTTCTTCTTCTAGAGAACTTCCATCCCTGGACCCACCCGTTGAGACGCCTGCTGATGAAATCTCTAAAGATGATAAGGTAGGATCTATGCTCTTTTGATGTTCAAGACTATACTGAATCGTTGGACTGCGATGAGAATTACCCAAGCACACGCAAAGGACTCTGAGGGGACCTTTTCCTCTCCGAAGCTCCTCATAGAGAATAAATTTTTTCATCAATGAAGCTTGAACATTCCTCAAGATTTCATCGTCCTTCAAATAGGACCCTACTTGATAAGCAATGATTAAATTCAAGCATTGCGAAACAACAGCCAAGCTTTCATGAGGAGATTGACCTGATATTTCATTAAGCCAGTCTTCATCAACAATGATTTCACCTTCACGAATTGCAAAAAATGTTCCACTCTCTGCTTGAACATGTTTAGCCTTTTTCCAAACAGCCTTTCTTAAAGGAGACATTAATATTTGAAATGAAGGATATCGCTCTAAAAGCTCAAACCATGGGCTCAGGGGCAAAGTGTCCAAAAGCTTTTCATCTTTAAAAGTCTGATGCCCCAGCAAGGGAGAACGAACAGATGAAGTAATGGGTCTTGCCTGGAGAATAAAAACCTTGTCTCCTACAACAGCAAATTCAATATCCATTTCTTGATTAAAATAATTTCTAATCGCACGGGCCATTCTTGCTAATTGAAAAAGATGCTGTTGAGTCAAAGAAGATGTATGCCGCTGGGAAATGGGAACATCTCGATTTTCAACACCTCCTGAAGACTGAAGGTAAAAAGCTTGATTTTTTTGAGCAATCTGGGCTGTTTGGGAAAGCTCCCCCGTTTCAAGATTCAAGCGATAAGAATCTACTGGAATCTCTCCTCCAACAACCCCTACCCCTAGACCATAAGTGGCTCGGACAAGCGCTCCAGGTTTCTCAGGCTGATTAGGATCCTGGGTAAAAAGCACTCCTGAGGCATCTGCAGCGATCATGGTCTGTATTACCACACCCATTTGAAGATGGGAAAGAAGCGTCTCTGGCAATATCAAATTTCTTCCTTGATACACAAAGGCCTCTTCATTCAATGCAGAGGCCCAAACTCTTTGAATATTTGAAAGAAGATCTCTCTGAGAAACACCCAGTTCGGTTCGATAAAGTCCCGCATGAGATTGCATAGAGGCATCTTCATTCTCATGAGATGAACGCACAGCAGCCAAAGAACCCTCTCCAATGACATGATCAAAAGCCCCTAAAATCTTTTGAGCGCTCACTTCAGAATCAGACCACTGTGTCCGTTCAATCACTTCTCTTGCCAAAGCTAAACGTTGGGATAATTCCTTTCCATATTTTTCGCTCCCCAGAATTTCTGATAGAACCCCTTTCAAAGAACGTCCAGACAATTTTCCCAAATGAAGTGTTCTGGCTAAAGTTTGGCCCAACAATTGCTCTTCTAAAAATTTTAAAAACACATTTGCAGTCACAATAAAAAAAGGGGCTGTTGGCAAAATCTGACCTTCCACTGAAATATGAGCCAGTTCCGAAAGCTGAAACCCCTTTCCTCCCAAAACGTTACGATTTGAAGATTGAATATCTTCTGACAATAAAACATCTTTATCTAGACTTTGAGCGTGTTCAATTCTCGGCTCACCTAATCCTATTTTTCCATCAGATGCAGGAACAGCCAAATCCATCCATCGGTCCAAAGTCTCAAGAAGAACAAGTTCCGATTCATTTCCATCTGGAAAAGGATTTTCAATAAAGGCATATACCAGGGCATCCATATAGAATCTTATTTGAAGAAAAGAAATCCATCTAAGTAAAAATTCTTCTTGAGAACGGGCCGTTTTTAATTCATAAAAAACTCTTCCAAGCCATTGACTGCGATGTTGCATCATAAAAATACTTGCCCACTCGGAAATTTGACCCCATTCCTCTAAATCCTTTTCAAGTGTTTCTCCTATCAGCCGCCACAAAGTTTTGTCTAAAGATCTATCTAAAAGATACAACATCAAAAGAAAGCCTTCATTTTTTTTATTCTTTAAAAGATTTTTCAACCATCCCCGAATTAAAGTTTCTGAAGGTTGTAAAGAGCCGATTTGATTTAAAACCGACATTTGAGGCGAGTATTGAGAAATATGAACATAGAAGCCTGTATTCTCATCTAACAACAAGGGATCTCCTGTTTCCCAGGGGATCTCCTCTCTTGAAAGGGCCCATGCAACAGAAACTTCTTTTCCTCTAACGATCACAGTAGAATGATTTTTGCTAGGACAAGCGTAACGAATCTGATAAAGCCTACCTTCTCGCCACTCCCCTTGAACAGCTACACTCAGGGTGCCCAGCTCTCGTGCAACAATAGCCGCATGGGAAAGCTCATTTGGATTGGTTGTCACAATTGACCCTACTTTCTTTATCAAAGGTAAATCTGAAGGGGTCGTGAATGGCACAACTAAAATGGAATCTCGTCCTCCCTGATCAGCCTGATCACGATAAACAATTTGACCCCACCGAGAAGGAAGAATAGATCTTGCCATCACAACCATAGGGGTCATGTCTTGAAGCAGTACAGGAGGAGGTCGACTTGTTAAAGAGGACAAAACTGCATCTATTTCACGGTGAGAGACTTCTTCAGGTTTCAAAATAGACCATTTTAATTCTTCAGTCATACGGCCCAAATGAAGAGAATTTAAATAGACAGGTTTAGAAGAAGTCCACTCTATCGTTCCATCCTTTGGAATGGAGACGGCACGAAAAGCCAAGGCAGATAAAACAACATTCGTCTGTGGATCCCTTAGACGAATCATCACAAATTCATCACCCTGCAAAGATTTTAGCAGTCCTTGTTCAACAAGATAAGGGCCCATCAAAAGAACAGGGTAAAATTCAAGATAAGCATCTAACGCTCTTGAAAACAAGCCCATTTCAACTGCATCTTTAGGATCCTTATCTATTTGGTCAACAATGCGTTTTGCAAAACGGGCTGCCATTTTTTTGGCTGATCGAGGATCCAACAAAATAAAATCAGCCATTTGGACATAACCCGCTTTAAAAGCCCGCAGCAAAGGTTGATTGTAATACTGATCCACAACG
Organism: Chlamydiota bacterium; assembly: GCA_016178055.1. NCBI lineage: Bacteria > Pseudomonadati > Chlamydiota > Chlamydiota bacterium. The sequence continues at coordinate 43,188 of JACOUC010000045.1, forward strand.
ACCTGAGACATGTGAGCATGATTTGGAATAGGCGCCAATCCAAGACATGCCAATTGATAATTGAGCTTGTCGCGCAAGGCACCTGAAAATTCCATTTCAGATCCTATCCCATTCAAATAGGCCGACAAAAACAGAGTGGATTGCACAAAATCATCCATATCACTACCCACATAATATCGATGGCTTTCTTCTTCCCGAAACACTTCTGCCATTCTAGAAAGAGCATCATTAAGACCTACTTCATTTTCTACGGGATAGACTTTTCCAATCTCCACATCGAGATTATAACTTTGCAATATCATCCTCAGAACCAGCACTGTCAAGTGCTCCATTTTTTCTACCGAAAAAGAAGCCTCCTCTTTCGTTAGAACAGCTTCAAAAGAGGCCCTGCGTATAGAAACCTTAAAACCCAAACCTTCAAGAATCCGTCTAAACAAATCAATACGAGCTAGATTTCCTCCATCATCATCCCCCTCTTGATAATTGAGTCTGATTTCTCCACGCTCGGCCAGAGGATTTAAATTAACATGCATGCGTGCACTATGTTGGAAAATAGGAATATGAAGCCAAAATTCATTTCCTCTGATCACCAGAAGAGTCACAGCGCCTGTATCTCCTCCCCCAATCTCTGATTGCAAATGACCCATGGCATGCATGGATTCATCCAAAAGAGTCAAGATGCGATCTTCCATTCTCTGACGATATTCTGGAGTCCCCTCCGTGAGGTTAAGCATATTGAACGCCTTCATATACTTAAATGAAAAATTATGACGATAAGTAGAAGAATCTATCTCTTCTCCAATCGCTCGAATCGCTCTTTGATGTACATCATTAATCAATCCTTGAAGAGAAATGATTCCAGGCGGAAGATCGAAGAGATCCATTAACCATCGCCGAAAAACCTTTTGAGAAACCGTATGAATATAACGAGACTGAAGGATATGCTCATAAATACCCTGATTCAAAAAATCCCATGTCTGAAACCATGCTTGCATCTTATTCATAACATCTGGATCAACTGAACGGCTAAAAAGCAAATCCGACGGACCTTTTCTTGGATCAACAGATGCAAGATGAAATGATGTATCCCCTGTTTCAATTTTAACAAGGCACACGATCATTTCACGCGTCAGATCAAGTGCCTTTCGAATCTGTATTTTTGTAGTCTGAAGTCCTCCCGAAATCAATTTCAAAGCTTCAAAATTAAGATCTATCAAATGGTCAAATATCTGAAGTATTTGGAGCAAATGCGCCGTTTCAGCAGAAGAGAAATCACCTGAACGACCCCCATTTTCAAGCTGAGGCTTTTCCTGAACCGTTGAATCCCATCGGTCTAATTCTACAGCCGTTTGACGATGGCGATAACCATATCGAAGCGTACTTTTAACGAAATTAACATCTAAGACTCTTAAAAAAGCAAGACTTCTTTTAAGAACAGTGTTAATTAAATGATTTACCGAAGGTTCAATAAGCTTTTCAACCTTTAAATACCATTCTTGAAATGAATCTGTATCCATTAAAAGCTCTATTCTATCGATAACCTTAGTAATTCTCTCATCTTTACTCTCTCTTCGGAGTTCTTTTTTTCTCCTCCTTTCTTCCTCTTCCCTTAATACTTTTTCTTCCTCTTTTTTCTTTTTAAGACCTTTTTGACTTTTCGCAGTAAGTCGAGCTTGCAGCTGGCTCACCAACCGATCTAAAACACTCGAAGCAACAAATTCCAAAGGAACACCAAAGAGACTCTTCCCCTGAACAATTTCAACAATAGAACGTTCCTCTCTCTTACCTGCTACTTTAAAAACAAGATTTTCTCCTTCAACGCCTACCAAATCTGTGAATCCAGGAGGTCCATTCATGACCGCGATCGATGCTCCACCAGCCTTAAAATATTTTAAAAGCGCTTGAGCGAGTTCCTCTGTCATTGGAATAAACGCTTTAGACAGTCCATTCTCCTTCAAAAATTGAATTTGACCCACCCGAGAACTCTCATCTCCCATCACCGCACGTAAGCGCATGAGCCGTTGATAAGAAGCCTCATCCCCACGATGATAAAAGAAACTTTCCAAGCATTGAATAACACCGTTCCATATGAAGTGAAATATCATGGACCAGTAAAAAGCCCCGGATCCAGAAAAAATATTACGACTGAATCCTGGAATGACAGAAATAAAGGGAATATTAAACGCGAGATCTGCAAAGAAAAGAATAACGAAATCTGTGAGTGTCCTTTTTCCATCACGATGCAGCCACGCAAAAATAAAGGCATGAATAAAAAGGGCTAGATAAATATATCCTCCAATTCCTGGAATAATGGAGCAGAGAAAAAAAGCAAAATTCGAGCTAGTAAAAATTAAAACTGATTTAAAAATTTTTGCTTTGATACCGATATCGTCTCTCAACCATTCAGAAATAAGCTGTAAACCAAAAAATTCAATAACCGGGGCAAATTTTGGCCCCCATTTACGCAACAAATCGCTGGCCTCATCTAAACCAAACCCTACCCACTCGAAAATCTTTTCAACTAATTGATACGTCCCGGGCATGGTGGCGGTGATCAATGACAGTTGAGAACGAGGATTAGAAAGCAAATGGGCTGATACCTCCCGAAAACCATTGTCTGATCGGCTTAATTGTTCACTAAAAACCCCTAAGGGTCTGACAAGCAATTGGCCACGTTCTTCAGGAGTTAAAGAATGACTCCTCAATTCTTTTGAAGCAGCATCCCATAATTTCGCACCGCTCCACGCTGTATCATCTGTTCTGGTTCGTTGAAAAACTTCAGAAACTGCTCCTCTTGCCGGCTCACTTGCGACCATTTCCATCAAGCGATTTCTTAAATCCTCCTCTAGATGAATGTGCATTCTTGTAAAATTGATCATCATCGTCTGTAATGCTAGAACCTGATCTCTTTGGGATTCAGATGGTTCCATTTCAGGAGCAAATTTATTGAAATGGGCTTTTAATACTTCAGCAAGTGTTTTAAAAAGAGGGACCATGGCTGGGTCCAGACTCGAGGCAATGATTAAGTCGATTTCCTCTCTTAAAAACACCTGATCCATCCAGGTAACTTCATTTTCCGTTACGGGCGGCACAAAAAAACCAATAACAGCTTCAGCCTCTTGAAGAATTTGATTGAGTTCCTCAATCCAGCCCTCACGGCCAACATCAACCTTCAAAATTCTTTCCAGAAAAAGATTCATTTCATCAGAAAGCGGGCCATAAATTTCGTTGTCAAATCCCCCCAAGCTAGATCGTGTCTGTGCAATTCTAAAATCTATAAACTGTTGATCTTTTGGAGAAGTCAAAGAGAGTCTTTGACGCTCCAGAACCTTGACGCAGAGTGCATCTTCAATTCTTGAAGAGAGTTCATTCTTTTTCAAAGAAACATTCGTAAGTTTTACAGCACGATGCCTCACTTCATGCTTCAATGTACCTACAAAGCCAAATAGGTTTCTTAATCCAATATTCATTTTTACAATATTACACGTGGATAAACCCAATACCCCTTCATCTTCAGTCGTATCGATGAAGGTGTCATATCTTCGAAGATAATCTTTAAGGTGACCAATGAATTCTTGCAAAAGCTCTGCATGCTCTTCTGCGAGCTTCAACATGGGCTCTTCCGACAACTTTGCATAGACCTTTGCATCAGGTTCAAGAAGTAAAACCTCACTATTCAATTCATTCATGACGTGAATATCTTGTTTTGGACGTCGTCGATATTCCTCTCTCATCTCTCGCAATAATTTTCCGGCTTGCTCCCTGTCCTCCCCCTCCATCCATCTGGCCCAATTCGTGATCAGATAAAGAAGACTGGTTAACACACGAGGATGGGTTTCTGAACGCCAAAGTTCAAGAACGTGATCCATCACTTCACGTCGAAATTCCGGGTATTGTTCCAAGAAACTCGTGCGTAATCTCCCAATAGCACTTCTTCGAAGTCCAGGATGAAGAGAACTCAAGAATGGACGAATAAGATCAATGCCATCCGTCTCTAAGGAAAAATTAAAATTTTCGACAGCCGACTGAATAATAACTGCACTGGGGCGCAGAACATGAACACGATCTTGAGCCCTCAAATCTTTCATACTGGAAATTCTTATACTGTAAATGGTTCCTTGAAGAGGTGTATCCCAGGAAGGAGATTCTCCTCTTTTTAAAGGACCTCCAGAAACATCCATTTGAATATTAATGGAACCCGAAAAACCACTCCCTAACGAATCTCCAATCCTTAGTGAATACTCTGCCTTTCCATCTCGATTGACAGGTCCACTTAACTTGGAAAATTTTTGACCATTGATAAAACCATTTTCAATCCTGACTTCCATGCCTTGACGCAAATTTATTTCTCCAATTCCATTTAGAGTCCCGCTAAGCTCTTTAAAAAACAAATCCTGATCTGGATCGACCTTCCTTACTAGAGTTCCTTCATCGAGGGTAATTTCTTGTATTTCTTCATCTTCTGCCGCTCTCCCTAATTCTATCAGTGGCCTCAACCACTGATTAATCCTGGCTTTCATAGGTTCAAAAACCTCGTCCCAAGTTCCCATAGAACCATAGAAGGAAACGACTCTAGCTCTTTGATGAATGGAAGATAACTGTGGAAAATGTTCTTCTATGGCCGTTAACACTTCTTCAATGCGATGCGGAAATTGGAGTTTTGCATACTCACTGAGAGCCTGATAGAAATGATCATCTTTTTTGAGAATTTCTTCAACAAAGAGATCTGCCACTTTTTCAATATCTTCCGAAGGCAACAAATGCGAACCATGTACATCCCTCCAACGAACGATTTCGCCTAGAAGAAGAACAGCACATTCCCGTGCCTTTGCCCTCAATCTAGCGACTTTAGCTTCATTTGTAACCCCAATCTCAGAAGGATCCCAGGCTAGAAGTCTGACGATGGAATTCATCCTATTACTTTTGAATTGCTCAGCAGAGGATAGAAAATTTAAACCCAAAGCATCGATGACATAAAATGGATCATTTTTCACCAGGAGCCATAAGAGATTGATAGCTCTCTCCTTAACCACGGGATCAGAATCTTCAAGACCATCCAATAAAAGGAGAACGGTCTGGGGAGATGGAAAATAATAAAGATGATTCATTCTCATCCTTCGGTTGGTTCTATTAAGAGAACGGGTAAAATATGCTTCTAGAACTTTCAATCCTTCTGTACGAACTTGAGAATCTTCATCTGTTAGAAAAATTCTTAAAGATGTTTCCCCTTCTAAAGATCGTCTGGAACAATCAGGACCAAGTGTCCGTAAGAAAAAAAGTTTTCTTTCCGAAGTCCAATCCTGAAAATCATGACTGTTGACACGAATCCTTTCAATATCATCAGGCTCAAGCCCTACACCCAAAATCCGAGAATCCATCGCTTCAATTAAAAGAGGGATTCCAGAGAAACGGGCTCGCTCGATTTGAAGCGGGCTCGCTTCGTATTGGCCCATCGCAACTCTCGCTAAGAGGACCGAAGCTTTACTCTTATCTTCTTCAATTAGACCCTCCACGCCTTCGCCATTTTCCAAAGCCGCCAAAAGTCTTGGGGTCATGTCTCTTTCTAAATGGGCTCTTCCTCTCAACCGATCAATCTCCTGACGAACATCTTCTGAATCTAAAACTTCCCAAGAATCCAAAGAAAAAAATTCACGTAACGAAAGTTCTTTTTCAGCAATCTGATTAAATAGGCCCTCGCCTATCCAAATCACAGAGTCTCGAACTCCAAACGTCTCATCATCTCCCTCAATGACACGCATAGAGGGAATCGTATAAGATGTATTGGACTGATACCTTTCCTCAATTTCTCTCGTATCAAAAACAATTTGATTACGAAGATAGTTGATGATTCTAGCCAAATGACTATTTGCTCGGGCCTCTTGCAGTTCGACCCCAGATGATGTCTGCACCACTTCCCTTAGCCCTATCTTATGATCTTGCCTAAATGGATCCGAACTCAATTCAATATCGATTTGAAAGATTCGTCGACTTCTAACGAGTGCGGCTATCGCTACATTATCACTAGCGGGTCGAACATCAGGAGCAGCATTTGGAGCAAAACCGGTTCCTGTAGCCGTAGAGGTTACTCCTGCTTCATAGTCCGATATCTGTTGATGGAGACCGACGGTAGCGGGAAGTAATTTGCTTAAAGAGGGTGGGTCCTTCGAATCTTTTTTCTCAATAAATTTAACGAAATCTTCATTATTTTCTCCCAGTGATTTTTTAAAAAAGCCTCGGGTCAGTTTTTCCGTAAGGCCGCCTTGAAGAAGGAGACTTCGGGTTCTGCGAACAAAATCCATCAACTGAGGATCTCCTAGTAGTTTCCCCTCTGGAGTTGATTTCATTCTCAAATCTTGAATAATGGATAGAAAAATGGGGGCTCGACGTATCCATTCATCAAAATGATTGTCATCAAGGGAGGCTGAATCCACCATCGTTTGGCCTAATCTTTTCATCATCTCTATGAAATTTTCACGAATATTGCCTGCAAGAAATTCATTAAAATCCTTCATCTTTCTAAAATAAGAGCTTCGATCATCGCGATGGTCAAAATGAGGGGCAATCACACAGTAACCAATCTTAGCTTGAGTGAGGCGATCTTTCAGCCCTTGGGTGTGAAACCCTCCAATCAGGCATGCTCCAACATTCAATTTCTTCTCCCCAAAAACTTTTATCAATTTGTCACTGATGATCTGCTCCCGTTCAAGAACTTTTGCGTAGAATTTTTGGGCAATTTCGAAGATGCTGCCGAAATCTGAAAGTTCATATTCCACATTTTGATCTTTTGCAATACGTTGAAGGTTTGAGAGAAAGTTATTGATAAAGATATTCTGGCTCGAAGCTCGAGGCTCAAGGCTCGAGGATAATACTTTGCTCGAGGCTCGAAGCTCGAGGCTCGAGGATAATACTTTGCTCGAGGCTCGAAGCTCGAGGCTCGAGGTAAACGCTTCTTCAGTTTTTGCTTTTTGTTTTGTTTTTGCTTCTGCCTCGAGCCCCTGCCCCGTCGGATGACTTGGGGTCGAGCTTCGAGCCTCGAGCTTATTAATGTCTTCCCTACTCCCCTCCATCGATATGATTCTTTTCAAGAGAGCAAAGTCTTTTTCTAACCTTAAAAGTTTCTTAATTTCTTTCTCATTCGCTTTTCCTCGATAGGTTGCACGCTCTACGCTATCCCCTAGCTTTTCAATCTCTTTTTCTAATTTAAAAAAAGAGGGGGTATTAAGAGGGGAGACCCTCTCTCCATGTCTTGGTTCTAGATATCGTCTCAAATAAAGATAATGCTCCTCATCACTCATTCTTCCTAATCGATGCTCCAACACATGCCTCATTACTTCTGCCATTGCTTCTTTGGGTAGTTTCTTTTCTAATTCGGATAGAAATTTTAAATATTC
>JACOUC010000046.1 GCA_016178055.1 Chlamydiota bacterium
CTTGGAAATCTCGATACGGCTTAAGCCAAGGATGATTGGATAGAGCAGAGAAAATATTTGTTCAGAAATCGTATACAGAGAATTGCGCTGCTCAAATTTGAGCGTACGCCCAATCAGGTGACGCCATCCAATCTGTTTTAAGAATAGGTGGAAAAGATAGACGCCGCCAAAATGAGTGAGGCGATTGGAATTGAATTTTATCTGTACTTTTTGAGCACCATAGGCCATACGCAAAAAGCGTACATTATGGACGGTTTTCGCGCAAGTAAGACAAGTTGCTAAAAATACGTCGGAATGGTATTATTCAAGCTAAATGCTGATTAAATCACGCAGGATCTAAGTTGATATTAAGTATCAACGCCCAATAATTAGCGCTTTTTTGAGAATACCCGCGAAAATCACACAAGGTATTTTTTATCTCTGATTCTTTAAAATTCTTAAACATCCACTCAACTGCAACTTTATCTCCATATTCCAAAATCCGCTTTATAATGTAGACAGGCCTATTCTGCGGTTTTAGTTCTGTAAAATTGACATCCCAAAAATATTTTTTCAGACTAGAAGGTAGTTTATTCATCTCTTCCTTCATAAAAAACAGCACACAAAGTTGAGAAGTTTGTAAAATCTTGCCGAGCCAGGAGTCGGCTCTCTGGTGAGGGATTAATATTCCACATTTTGGCGATTCAGTCTAAATTGTATCCACGAAAAGGCCGCAATTACGATAAAGAGAATATAGGCAATGGCTGAGGCATAGCCCATATGAAAATATTTAAATCCCTCTTTATACATCATCAAGACCACAGAAGTTGTGCTGTCTAAGGGACCTCCATCGGTCATGATATAAGGCTCTGCAAAAAACTGAAAATAACCAATACTGACCATGATACTAATAAAAAAAAGAGTGGGTTTTAAAAGAGGAATGGTAATATAAAAAAACGCTTGGATTCGATTGGCCCCATCAATATTGGAAGCTTCATACAAGTGAGGAGGGATGCCCTGTAAACCCGCAAGAAAAATGACCATGTAATATCCAAAATTTTTCCATAGGGCCATCAAAATTAAGGCGGGCATTGCCCACGTCACATCCCCAAGCCAATTCTTCCCTTCAATCCCAATGAGGCCTAAGAACCAATTAATGAGGCCAAACCTTGCATTATAGAGCCATCTCCAAACAACCGCAACCGCTACCATGGTCGTCACGACTGGAGTAAAAAAACCGACTCTAAAAAAAGTCCTAAATCTGACCACTGCACTGTTCAAAAGAATGGCGAGGAAAAGAGCTGTTCCCGTCGTTAAAGCACCACCTACAAGGACAAAAACAAAGGTGTTCCATAAGGCATGAAGGAAAATTTTATTCATCAGAAGATTTTTAAAATTGTCTAATCCTACAAACGAAACTTGATGGAGGTTAACAATCGAGCGAATATCCCAATTGGTAAAGCTCATTAAAAAGGACATCCCTGCTGGAGCAAAAAGGAAAACAATAAAAATAGTTAAACTGGGCAAAATAAACGCATAGGACTTTACATAGCGCTTGAGACGGCCTGAAAAATCAATGGCCCCCAAATCATGGCTTGATTTTTGCTTTGAAGAAACAAAATAAAGAACAAGAAAAAATCCGACAAGTCCTATAAAAAGACCTATGATAGTCCCCTTAAAAAGCGGGCTTTGAATAGGATGCTGATGGGTTAAAATTTTATTAATTTGATTGGATACTTTTTCCAAACACTCTTTAACGGTGCCCGCTCCAAAAATCACCTGTTCCATTCCATGATCAATAACTCCTGCAATCTCTTCCCACTCTGGAATCGAGGGAGGACTTTCAGTATCTTTGAGCTGTTCCCCAAAAACCCTGACCATTTCCAAATCTTTAAAATAGGGATCCCTCCATGCCGCCTGGGTCGAGGGTAAATCCTCTGTTATTTGATACCATTTCACTTGGATTTCAGGCTGATTCAAAAACTCAATCCATTTCCAAGCTAATTCGGGATGACGCGTATTCTTAAAAATGACCAGACTTGAACCTCCAACAAAGGATGTCATTCTTTCCTTACGAGGCAAGGTTGCAACCGCCCACTTTCCATCTAAATGAGGAACTTGATCATGAACTTGCCTCAACATCCATGGCCCACTGATAAACATGGGTAAAAAACCCTTATCGAAAGCATTAAAAATATCTGTCCCCGCGGCTAATTCTCGAGGAGCCAGCCCCTCTTCAAAAAAACGTTGATAAAATTGAAAGGCCTCGATTACACGAGGATCATTGACCTGTGAGGTCGTCCCATCTTCAGAAAGAATTTTTCCACCATTCTGCCAAACAAATGCCGAAATCTGCTGCCAATCACGCAAGGGAAGGCTAATCCCATAACTATCTTTTTTCCCATCTCCATCGATATCTTTTGCAAGTTTACGGCAGACCTCTAGAAGCTCGTCCCACGTCGTGGGGGCATGGTTAAAACCTACCTTGGCCAGGAGATCTTTTCGATAAAATAAAACCCTCGTATCAACATACCAAGGGATTCCATAGAGATTGGATTGGATAAAATTAACCTTCCATGCACTTTCAAAAAATTGATCCGCTTTGAGAGAGGATTTTTCCAAAAAGGAATCGAGAGGAAGAAGTACTTTCATGGCTTCAAATTCTGAAACCCATGTGCTTCCCAACTGACAAACATCGGGGGTTGATTCACCCGCAACCGCTGTAATTAACTTCTCATGAGCAGCCCCCCAGGGAATCGCTTGAACAATCATTTTAACGCCTGGATACTTTTCTTCAAAGACTTTAGCTAAGGGTCCAATCTTTTGACCTTCTTCCCCCATGGCCCAGACTTCAAGCTCTTCAACCTTTGCAAACAAAGGTCGAGTGTCCCCTATCCATGTTAAGAGAAAGAAGAAAAAAAACAGAAGTGAAAACCGACGCATGAAGCCCCCCCTAGCCCGAATTTCTCATCACATTTCTACTCAGAGCGCCAATTCCGCCTCGTCTGCGTCGTCAGACTCGGTCGGCCCTGCTCAACGTACTGTTGAGTACGCCTCACACGGCCTCGGTCGTCTTCCTAGCATCCAAAGCGGACTTGACGGTCGAGCTCAAGAAATCTGATGAGAAATCCGGGCTTAATTTTTGAAAGCGTTATCTTAAACCTTTCTGAGGCACTTTGTCACGCTATAAAAGATGTGAAATTTAAAGCTGTCCTCACCACAAAATATTTGATTCGTCCCAATCATTTCTCAACGCTCGTCTGTGGAAGCTCGAACACCTGTGCCGAACTTATCAAAGGAGGCAGTTTTAAAATGCGTTGCCATCATTTCAAGGACAATAAAGAGGCAACAAAAAAGGGACCTCCTTTTAACAGGAGATCCCTCTTTCCTTTAAAACAAGAATGGCTTAGTAATCCATTCCTCCACCCATACCGCCCATTCCACCCATACCGCCGCGAGGCATTCCGGAAGCCTTTTCCTCTTCTGGAATTTCTGTGACCATCGCTTCAGTGGTCAGAAGAAGAGAAGCAATACTGGATGCATTCTGAAGAGCACTGCGGGTCACTTTCGTTGGATCCGCAATACCGGCTTCAAACATATCTTCATACTCTAATGTCAATGCGTTAAAACCAATGTTCTTCTTTTCATTCTTAACGCGTTCAACAACAACAGAACCTTCCATACCCGCGTTATTTGCGAGCTGACGCAAAGGTTCTTCGATTGACCTTTTGATAATACCAACCCCAATTTGCTCATCCGCATCTTGAAGTTTGAGCTCAGCCAGTTTCAATGCACATCTTAAAAGAGCTGCACCTCCCCCGATCACAATTCCTTCTTCGACTGCTGCACGAGTGGCATGGAGCGCATCTTCTACACGGGCCTTCTTTTCCTTCATTTCGGTCTCAGTGGCTGCTCCCACATTGATCACAGCCACACCGCCTGCCAGCTTCGCAAGACGCTCTTGCAGCTTCTCTTTGTCATAATCAGAGGTCGTTTCATCGATCTGTTTACGGATCTGGGAAACCCTCGCCTGGATGGCTGAAGAACTTCCCGCCCCTTCCACGATGGTGGTGTTGTCTTTATCGATGGCGATTCTTTTTGCCTTTCCAAGATCTTGAAGCTGAATATTCTCAAGCTTAATTCCAAGATCCTCAGAAATGCATCGTCCACCGGTTAGAATGGCAATATCATCCATCATCGCCTTTCTGCGATCGCCAAAACCAGGAGCCTTCACCGCAACACAGGTGAATGTTCCACGAATTTTGTTAACGACCAAGGTTGCCAAGGCCTCACCCTCAACATCCTCTGCGATGATCAGGAAGGGCTTACCCGTCCTTGCAACTTTTTCCAAGAGAGGAAGCATATCCTTGAGATTAGAAATTTTCTTCTCATGGATAAGAATATAACAATCTTCCAAAATACATTCCATTCTCTCTGCATCGGTAATGAAATAGGGGGAAAGATAACCCTTGTCAAACTGCATTCCTTCCACCACATCCAGATGGGTTTCCATACTCTTGGCCTCTTCGACTGTGATCGTCCCATCCTTACCAACTTTTTCCATCGCCTCTGCAATAATATCACCAATGGTGGTGTCATTGTTGGCAGAAATAGTGGCAACCTGCGCAATTTCTTTCTTGTCCTTGACGCTCTTACTCATCTTCTTCAGTTCCTGGACAATGACTTCAACAGACTTTTCAATTCCCCTCTTAATCAGCATGGGATTGGCGCCTGCTGTCACGTTCTTTAATCCTTCACGATAAATCGCCTCAGCCAAAACAGTCGCTGTGGTCGTTCCATCACCCGCAACATCACTGGTCTTGCTGGCTACTTCGCGAACCATTTGAGCACCCATATTTTCGTAAGGGTCTTTCAGTTCAATCTCTTTTGCTACGGTCACACCATCTTTAGTAATGGTAGGTGATCCGAACTTTTTATCGAGAACAACATTGCGTCCCTTAGGACCCAATGTGACCTTGACAGCCTTGCTTAATTGTTCCACACCGCGAAGGATGGACTGCCGTGCATCTCCGCTGAATCGTATTTGTTTAGCCATTTCCTTTTCTCCTTAATTTATATTAAGTCCTATGATCACTTACTTATTTCACGACCGCCAAAACTTCATCCTCTCTCAAAATGAGATACTCTTCATCGCCCACCTTCACTTCGGTTCCAGAATATTTACCAATCAAAACCTTATCCCCTTCCTTCACTTGAAATGGGATGGTCTTTCCTTCATCCGAAACCTTGCCATGCCCGAGGGAAACCACTTCCGCTTCCATGGGCTTTTCCTTGGCTGTATCAGGAATAATAATTCCTCCCTTTTTAACCTCTTTTTCCTCAACCCTCTTCACAAGGATTCGATCTGCTAAAGGTTTTACCTTCATTATTGGACTCCTTTCATCATTATTATTGACTCGTTATTGATCTTTCTTTTTTCCCTTTTCATCCACCACTTCATAGTCTGCATCAATCACGTCTTCAGGCTGGTTTTCTTTTTTCCCAGCCTTTTCTGAGGCTTGATGACCTTGACTTTCTTGAGAAGCAGATGCCTTCTGATAAAGCTCTCCTGAAATCTCCTGCCACACCTTGATCAACTCTTCACTTCGCTCGTCGATAACCGTTTTATCTTCAGAACTTAAAACTTCTTTAACTTTCTTAATCGCCCCCTCTAAACGTTCTCGATGAGGCTCACTGATCTTGTCTTTCTGTTCAGTCAAAAACTTTTCACTTTGATAAACGGTATTATCTGCCTTATTACGAGACTCGATCACCTCTCTTTTTTTCCTATCCTCGTCTGCAAATTTCTCAGCATCTTTCACCATATTCTGAATTTCAGATTCGGTGAGACCACTCGAGGCCTGAATCTTAATCTTCTGCTCTTTTCCAGTCCCTAAATCTTTGGCCGAAACATGCAGAATTCCATTCGCATCGATGTCAAACGTCACTTCGATTTGAGGAACTCCTCTGGGAGCCGGAGGAACACCCACCAACTGAAATCTCCCAATGGTTTTATTATCCTTGGCCATTTGCCGTTCACCTTGAAGAACATGAATCTCAACACTCGTTTGAGAATCCGAAGCCGTACTAAAGATTTCACTTTTCTTTGTGGGAACCGTCGTGTTTCGCTCAATCAATTTAGTGGCAACTCCTCCCAAGGTTTCAATCCCGAGAGAAAGAGGGGTCACATCCAAAAGCAAAACATCCGTCACCTCGCCCTTGAGAACCCCCGCCTGAATGGCCGCACCTACAGCCACCACTTCATCCGGATTCACCCCTTTATGAGGCTCCTTCTCAAAAAACTCTTTCACAATCTGCTGAACCTTTGGCATTCGCGTCTGTCCACCGACCAAAATGACTTCGTCAATCTCCGATGTAGCGAGCTTGGCATCTTTCATAGCCTGTGTCACAGGGCCCACCGTTCTCTGGACCAAATCACCTACCAGCTGCTCCAACTTTGAGCGTGTTAATTTCACTGTCAAATGCTTCGGACCTGAAGCATCCGCTGTAATAAAGGGAAGATTAATCTCCGACTCCTGGGCGCTTGAAAGCTCGCACTTTGCCTTCTCAGCCGCCTCTTTAAGCCTCTGAAGCGCCATCGGATCATTTCTTAAATCAATACCATTCTCTTTTTTGAATTCATCCGCAAGCCAATGCATAATTCTCTGATCAAAATCATCTCCGCCCAAATGCGTATCTCCATTCGTGGATTTCACCTCAAAAACACCATCGCCAATTTCAAGAATGGAAATGTCAAAAGTACCGCCTCCTAAATCATAAACGGCGATCTTCTCATTTTTCTTCTTGTCAAGTCCATAAGCTAAAGAAGCTGACGTCGGCTCATTAATAATCCGAAGAACCTCTAACCCCGCAATCTTACCCGCATCCTTGGTCGCCTGACGCTGACTATCATTAAAATAAGCCGGAACCGTAATGACCGCTTGAGTCACTTTTTCACCCAAATAAGCTTCAGCATCCTCTTTGAGTTTCTGAAGAATCATGGAAGAAATTTCAGGGGGCGAATAAACCTTATCTCCTATTTTCACATGCGCATCGTTATTCGATGCAGCTTGAACCTGATAAGGGACCAACTTAATTTCCTGTTGAACCTCTGAAAACTTGCGCCCCATAAATCTTTTAATCGAAAACACCGTGTTTTGCGGATTGGTGACTGCCTGCCGCTTTGCAGTGAGTCCCACCAAACGATCTCCACTTTTGGCAAACCCAACAATCGAAGGCGTCGTCCTTCCTCCCTCTCTATTTGCAATAACAACAGGCTCTCCACCTTCAAGCACTGCAACACATGAATTCGTCGTTCCTAAATCAATGCCAATCACTTTACCCATGCGTTCACATCCTTTCTCCAAAAGAAGTCAAAAAAGCTCGTCTCAAAATATAGCAATTGCCATGCCTAAATTTATTATGAATCATATTTTTTATATCTACTTTTAAATAAATAAGTTAGGAAATCAAATATAGAAAGACTTCTCATAAAGTGCAAAAATAAGAGACAGATTGTCTCTATGGACTGGGACATTAGGGGACGAGTTAATTGATTAACTTTCTTGTTTTTACACACTCGTTTCCAGACTGTCCAAAAATGTAGCAGGCTTGTGCGAAAATATAGGGGTTGGGTGTGCTCTGGTGTGCTCTGAAGTAAAGGAGGTCTAAACAGCTGAAAATGCTGTCTGTGCGGGACTCATCCCCGTACTGAAGTTCGCGATTATGCAAATGCACTGGAGTGATCCGCATTTGTAGAAGGACAGCATAATCAAAGAATAAATTAAAGAGTTTTTTGTCGGTTTAGGGGTGCTCACTTTTATCTTGCATATAACCTCTATCGCATTCTTGATGAATGGTTGCGTATGAGACTTCGATGTCTTAAAGAAGCTCGAAAGTGGCGAACGGACAATAAACGCTTCCGTATCCGCCGTTTCTATCGAATGGGGTTACTCTCATTTGAAGATGAGTTCCTAATGAAAAGGGCCAAGGCATGACCTCTTCTATTTTCCTGTATAGAACAACTCTACGGGGTCGCTAACTACGAGAAAATCGTTTGGTTTAAAAGGATGCGTGTCATTGTCTCACGCGTCAGGCGACGATTGGGGGCTGGTGGGGTAACCCTCCAGCCTACCAGCTAACGATGACTTAAAAAGCCAAGTCATCATTCCCACAGGAAAAACAAAAAAACAAAAAAAAGAGAACTGCCTCTAAGAAAATGTGCGAAAAATTATTGACACTACCCAACGATTTAACATCAATAGTTATGGAGTTGTCGGATGGTATTGTTCGAAGGTGAGGGAAAAGTTGAAGGAAGATAGGAGATTTGAGAAAAGGGTGAGAGGGATTAGGGAGCGGTTGAGAGCAATCATACAACAAAAGACTTGATACCATGAAAAAAATAAGCGCCACCCTGATATGATGAATGGTGTTAGAAAACATCAACCAAAAGGAGGCGCTTATGTACTACGTTGGACTCGACATCCACAAGAGATATTGTATCAGCGCAGTGATGAACAAGGATCAGAACCAACTTTCTACCCTTGTCTTATATTCCTGGAAAGGAGACAAGACAGGTTAAGAGTTATTTGAGATATCGAGCAGCCTTGACAGCCCTAAGCACACAAATCAAAAACAAGATTCACGCGCTTCTGGATCAGCATGTATTTTTAGAAAAAGAAACACTCGCCCAATTATCGGATATTTTTGGGAAGCAGGGATTGGAACTTCTGACTAAAGTTGTTTTACCCGGAGACGACACGGAAATACTCAAGTCCTGGCTAGGAATACTAGAACACCTTCACAAGGAAATTCTGAGAGCAAATCAATGGACCCGGCAACATATCAAGGAAGATTTTATTTGTAGAATTCTAAAAAGCATTCCAGGAATTGGTGATACGTTTGCAATATTAATTCGTTATGAGATTGATGAAATCCATAGATGACCCCTAATCTTTCAAGGGCCCAAGCAGCCGTGGATCGAAGAACGGGGTTAGGATGATGAAGTAGGAGAGTAAGTGCACTCGAGGCTTGAGGATCTTCTAGAAGGCCTAATGACTGGGCTGCACATATTTTAACACCATCATTAGGATCACTTAAAAGTTTGATTAAATGCGGCACGCTACGCTTGTCTTTAATATTTCCTAAGGCGATGGCCGCATGCCATTTTACTTCTTTAGAATCATCTTTAAGGGCATTTAAAAGGGGTCCAACGGATTCGGGATCTGTCAACTTCCCAAGCGAATAGGCTGCGAACCAACGTTTTTGAACGTCTGAAGAGCTTAAGTCCTGAATATAATCGTGTGCAGTTTTATGAGTAAAAGACGATTTTTGAACCCAAATAACGGCCACCACCAAGATCAAGATCATGAATAATGGAATGATAAAAAAATCGATAATACGGCGCATTTTTCACTCACGCTTAAAAGTTAAAATGTCTCCCTTGCAATAGCATTAGAAATTTTGGATTTTAGGTTGTCATTTTGCATTTTGATTTTTGATTTTTGTTATTGAACTTATCTCAAACTGCTCTTCAATAAAAGCACTTCCATCCTCATTCAAACACCAATTCTTAGCCTCAATATCCGTCCCCTTTGCAATTGCAAAAATGAGATAAGAATAAACAGGCCAGGCATGCTGAAAATCAGTTTGAGAAGGCTTCGCAGGGTGATCGGGATGAGAGTGATAGATTCCCACCATCTCTAGACCTTGTCTGGCAATCTCTTTTTCCACACGCATAAAACCAATAGGATCCATATTATAACGGTCCGCCGCTCGCTCTTTATTTAAATTCTCAATAGGATAGGCCCCAAGCGCCTCTTTCACCTCTCCATTTATTCTCCCCACCAAAACTCCGCAGCATTCGTAAGGGTAGGATTGTTTCACGCAAGCTAAAATCTGATCGCATGCCTTTTTTTGAAGTTTTAACATAAATTCCCCGCCCATGATTTAAATCCAGTCATGAAAATGAGACGTTGTTACTGGCTATTCCCCTCCTTTGTACCCCAAAGGGGAGGAACTCAATTTTCATCCACTTGGGTGGACTGAAAGTTCATGATGATAAAAATCAAAATGACATATTAAAATTTAAAATGATTTCATGATCTATGACATAGATATATTTTGGATTTTAATTTGTCATTTTTCATTTTGATTTTTAAATTTTGAATTATCTTTATTCCCATACTCTCGTCGTTAAATACTTATCCCCTCCATCAGGGAAAACACCGACAATTAAACCTTCCTTTAATTGACCCGCAACTTTTAAAATTCCGCAGAGCACAGCACCCGATGATTGGCCAACAAGTATTCCCTCTTCTCTAGCCAGTGCCCGAGTCATCTCGTAAGCATCTTCAGTTTCAATCGAAATTTTCTGATCCAAAAATTTTTCATTGTAAATTCCGGGAACAATCGATGAAGCCATGTGCTTCATTCCCTCCAAACCATGAAGCGCATCAGCAGGCTCAACCGCAATGACTTGAATCTTTGAATTGTGAGCCTTGAGCCCTCGTCCTGTTCCCATCACGGTTCCCCCTGTACCTATGCCAGCCACTAAATGAGTCACCTGACCCGAAGTTTGCTCCCAAATTTCCTGGGCCGTCGTTTCTTCATGAGCCTTAGGATTAAAAGCATTGTTGTATTGGTCCGGCATAAAATATTTTGACGGATTTTTCTTAAACCGGCGATGGGCTTCTCGAATGGCACCATCTGAACCTTCCAGGGGATCGGAATAAATGACGTTGGCCCTATAGGCAGCCAAAATTTTCCTTCTTTCTTCACTCACATTTTCAGGCATGACGAGTTCAACTTGATAACCGCGAAAAGCAGCAATCATAGCGTAAGCAATGGCCGTATTTCCAGAAGAAGAGTCTAAGACGACCTTATCGGGGTTAAGTTTTCCAGATTTCTCCCCCTCTAAAATCATCCTCAGGGCAGGACGATCCTTCACAGACCCTCCTGGATTAAACCATTCAGCCTTGATATCAATTTGAATAGAGGGGAACTGAGCTCCTAAACGCTGAAGGCGAATTAAAGGGGTGTTACCGATTAAATCAAGAATTGTCTTAGAATCCATCCTATTTTTCATGGGGGGCGATTTTATAATAAAGGACTAAAGTTTGACAATGAATAACGACCATGAAAATCCAAAAATCAAATATCCCGCCAAAGGCGAGGCTCGCCACAGGCGGAAAAAATCTTGTCGGACAACGTAAAACTTAAAATATCTCCCTTGCAACAGCATTAGAAATTTTAGATTTTAATATGTCATTTTGCATTTTGACTTTTGAATTTTAAATTAAAAAGAGGCTTTGGCCTCCAGTTGTTCTTGCCAGGTACTTCGAATGGCACCAAGGCGATTCAAAACATCTGCGAAAGAAGCTCCATTATCAATTTCACGCATCAGATCATCATTGACTGATCCCAAAAAAGTGACATAATTCTTATTCATTGTAGACATATAAAAATTCTGGAGAATTATGGAAAAGAATATATCTCACTCAAATGGAAATAATTTTACAATAAAAGAATTGACGACTCATCCTTTACCCGCTTCAAAAAAGATTTATCTTCAGGGAACTCGATTTGATATCCAAATTCCGATGAGAGAAATTAGTCTCTCCCCCACACAAACCTCACAAGGGAAAATAGAAGAAAATTTGCCTTTCACCGTTTATGATACCTCGGGTCCCTACACGGATCCAAAAACCTTAATCGACATTCGGAAAGGATTAAAACCCTTTAGGCAGACGTGGATTCTAGAAAGGAAGGATGTAGAGGAACTCCATCAAGTTTCTTCAGAATATGGTCGTAATCGATCCCTTGATCCAACGCTTTCTCATCTTCGTTTTCAACATGTTCGAAAACCTCTTCGAGCCAAAAAGGGAATGAACGTAAGTCAAATGCATTACGCCCGTCAAGGGATCATCACCCCTGAAATGGAGTTTATTGCGATTCGAGAAAATCAAAGGCAAGAAGACTTAAAGTCCGAAAATAGAATTTCAAACCAACACCCTGGAAACAGTTTTGGAGCCAGCATTCCTCGCTACGTTACCCCCGAATTTGTCCGGGATGAGGTGGCAAAAGGCCGAGCTATTATCCCAGCCAATATCAATCATCCTGAACTGGAACCCATGATCATTGGTCGAAATTTCCTCGTTAAAATTAATGCCAATATTGGCAATTCTGCCATTGCCTCCTCTATCGAAGAAGAAGTGGAAAAAATGATTTGGTCTATTCGTTGGGGATCCGATACGGTGATGGATCTTTCGACTGGAAAAAATATTCATGAAACCCGAGAATGGATTTTGCGTAACTCCCCCGTCCCCATGGGAACGGTTCCTATTTACCAGGCCCTTGAAAAGGTTAATGGAAAAGCGGAAGAATTGACTTGGGAAATTTACCGTGACACCTTAATCGAACAGGCCGAGCAAGGGGTGGATTATTTCACCATTCATGCAGGGGTTCTTTTACCCTACGTCCCTCTCACAGCCAAGCGAGTGGCCGGGATTGTCTCCCGAGGTGGATCGATCATGGCAAAGTGGTGTTTGTCCCATCATAAAGAAAATTTTCTTTATACTCATTTTGAAGAAATTTGCGAAATCATGAAGGCCTATGATGTTTCTTTTAGCCTCGGAGATGGCTTGAGACCCGGCGCCATTAGGGATGCGAACGACGAAGCTCAATTTGCCGAATTAAAAACATTGGGAGAATTAACAAAAATTGCCTGGAAACACGATGTCCAAACGATGATTGAAGGCCCCGGACATGTCCCGATGCAACTCATTAAAGTCAATATGGAAAAAGAGCTTGAAGAATGTCATGAAGCCCCATTCTATACCTTAGGCCCTCTAACCACCGATATTGCTCCAGGGTATGACCATATTACATCTGCCATTGGGGCAGCCATGATTGGATGGTTTGGTTGTGCCATGCTTTGTTATGTGACCCCTAAAGAACACTTAGGTCTCCCGGACCGCGAAGATGTGAAAGCGGGAGTCATTGCCTATAAAATTGCAGCCCATGCGGCCGATCTGGCCAAGGGCCATCCAAGTGCCCAAAGAAGGGATAACACTCTTTCAAAAGCCCGTTTTGAATTTCGCTGGGAGGATCAGTTTAATTTATCACTCGACCCCCAAACAGCCAAATCTTTTCATGACGAGACCCTGCCTGCCGAAAATGCAAAGGTAGCTCATTTTTGCTCGATGTGCGGCCCTCATTTTTGCTCGATGAAAATCACAGAGGATGTGAGGCAATATGCCGCAACAAAAGCCCTCGATGAAAAATCTGCGCTTGAAGTAGGAATGAAAGAAAAGGCGGAAGAATTTAGAGAAAAGGGAGCTGAGATTTATCAGTAAAAATGGATAGATTGATTAGGTTTGGGATATCTTTTTATATATACAGAAGATTATCAAATATGTTAATCTTCTGTATATGAGAAATATCGGGCTTCTTGAACAACGAAAAAGGTCTTTTTTTACGGTGGAAGACATTTCCCGATCTCTGGGGCTTTCCATTCCTTCCACACGAGTCTTTTGCAGCCGCAAGACAAAATCGGGCGAGTTTATTCGTGCAAGACGAGATTTGTACATTCTGTCTGAAGCTTTTAAACAATGGGATGAAAGAGATTATTTTATCTTGGCCAATGTGATTCAAACACCCTCCTATGTCTCTCTAACAACGGCCCTCTCCTATTATGAATTAACGACACAACTCGTTCCAACCCTGATTGAGTCTATTAACCCCATTCGAAGTGATACGTACGAAGTGGAAAGAATTCGCTTTCAATACCACTTCTCTCAGTCCAAAAATTATTTTGGCTACGAAAAGAAAGAAGGCTTCTTTATTGCACAACCCGAAAAGGCTCTTCTGGACAGTCTTTATCTTCTGTGGTTGGGAAGATACGCCTTGGACGAAAATGCACTTCATTTAAAAACGATTCAGTGGATTCAGATCGAAAAATGGCTAGAAGGTTATTCCGAACGCTTCAAAAAATTTGTCAAAGATTGGAAGAAAATCCATGCACATTCTCCAACAACATGAACAGATGGAAATGAAAATTTTAGATCACATGCGCAAAGTCAAAATACTTGACGCTTTGATCTTTGGGGGTGGAACCATGCTGCGTCTATGTTTTGATCTGCCGCGTTATTCTGTAGATTTAGATTTTTATCTTAAAGCAGAACGAAAGGCCTTCCTACCTCAGGCAAAAAAATTCACAGATTCTTTAGAAGAGATGGGTGCTAAAATCAAGGACCATGCTGAAAAATACTTTTCTTTTCTATGGGAAATCAGAATTCCATCCTATTCCCGTCATCTTAAAATTGAAATACGAAAATTATCTGACCAGGCCAAGGACACTCAACTAAACATCGCTCATTCCCCATTTTCTTCACTTCAAGTAAGACTTCGAACGCTGACCCTTAAACAGATGTGGCTGAATAAAATCATGGCCCTAAGCGAGCGAAAAGAAGTTCGAGATGCCTATGACTTGGAATTTCTAACGCGAAGAGGTGGAGGTGATTTTAAAACACTGACAAAAAGCCGTATCGAAAAGCTCCTTCAAGTCCTCAACGCCTTCTCGAAGCAAGAACTTAAAGCGATGGGAAGTGTTTTAGAAAAAGAGGAAAGAGAAATGATTGCAAGTAACCGCTTTGATTATTTAAAATCAAAAATTGAGGCCGCCCTTTCTTACTCAACACTGGCAGAATAATCAGGCCCCTCCCAAACCGTGACTTTCTCAATTTGACAAGGGTGGTCCTTAAATTTTCCCTTCAGCTGGTCAAAAATCCATGTCGCGATATTTTCGGCAGAAGGGTTCACTTTGTCAAAGGGGGAAACCTCATTGATATAGGCATGTTTAAACGGTTTAATAAGAGGATCCAGCGCATCTTTTAATTCAATAAAATCCATGGCCATTCCTTCATGATCCAGTCCTTTTCTCTTTCCTAATACCTCTACTTTCCAACTATGCCCATGAAGCGGCTCCGGAGCACCATGATATTCTCTGAGGTTATGCGCAGCTTCAAAGGTGGCTTCGATCCGAATGGTGTACGATTTTTTTTTAGTTCTATCACGCATTTCTTTGTAGGTATATTCATAACCAGGGGCAAACTCTATTTTCCCAACAAGATCTCTCAAATCTAAGTTCTTTTTCATATTTCTAAGCCTAGATGAATTTTGACGGCCCATTCAACTTTCTCGAGACTTTCTGAGGAAATAACTCCAAGGAAATTCTTTATTCTCGATTTATCAATGGTTTTGATCTGATTAGCCTTTACTTTTGAGTCACTTGTCAACCCGCCTTCTTTTGCCTTAATGAGAACTTCAAAAGGATATACTTTTTGTACTTTTGAGGTGATGGGAAGTACAGTAACCGTGCCTGCCTCTTCATTGTTCACATTATTAGAGACAATAAGGCAAGGTCTTATCTTACCAGTCTCCTTCCCAACCACTGGATCCAAGTTGACCCAATAAATCTCACCCCTCTGAATCAAGGCCGTCTCCTAGGGTGCTTTCCCATTCTTTGTTGATTAGCAAATCCTCTTGTCGAGTAGTTCGATAGCCCTCTCTCAGTTTGTAGAAGAGTTTCCTTCTCTTTTCCTCCATGGCTTTTTCTTTTAAGAGATGAGCAATAAAAGAAGATTTGTTTTTCTTTCCTTTCAGTATTTCTGCAATGTCTTGTGGCAGAGTAAGATTAAAACGGATAGAGTGCATAGGTTTATCTCCTAAACGAATAATACACAATATCATGCGCAATTAAAACAAAAAAATATTATTAAGATGTGCATCTTAATGCGTTAAATAATGCTCAGTTTACGAATCGCCCAATCCACATGTTCCTGAATAATGATATTTTGGATTTTTTCCTTCATGGCCTTGAGCGTAGGCAAGAATTCTTTCTCTCCTGAATTTCCCATGACAATCACTGCATTTCGAAGAAGACCTTCGTATTTCAGACGTTTTAGTGGACTTTCAAAAAAGAGAGTTTGAAATTCTTCTGGGGTGAACTCCGATATTTTTTCTAAAGATAAAGTACCAGGTCCCTTTTCGTTTAAACTTTCTCTTGGAAAAAAATCTTCAACCGATGTCACAATTGGATCCCGATTCCAGGGGCATACCTCCTGACAAATGTCGCAACCAGCAAGGTGGTCTCCCATCCCTGAACGCTGTTCAGGAGGAATAACCCCTCGATGCTCAAGAGTCCAATAACTGATACAAGCCCGTGCATCTAAAACGCCTGGACCTTTAAAAGCCTGCGTCGGACAAGCATCTAAACATCGCTTACAGGTGCCACAATGATTAAAATTAAACGGAGCATCATAGACCAATTCTAAATCAGTTAAAATTTCTCCTAAAAATAAAAAAGATCCCTTTTGAGGATGAATCAATAATGTGTTTTTCCCAATCCAACCCAGCCCTGCTCTTTGGGCATAACTTCTTTCTAGAATCGGCCCTGTATCCACATAAGATTTGGTCTTGGCAATAGGAGAAATAGATTCATGAATAAATTTTTCAACCTCTTCTAATTTTGTTAAAACAACTTTGTGATAGTCCTTCCCCCATCCATAATTGGAAATCTTTCCCATCTCTTGATTTTTAACTTTTGATTTTTCTCCTGTGTAATAGTTAAGGGCGCAACAAATCATGGATTTGGCGCCACTTAAAATAAGTTGAGGATTTCCCCTTTTTTGACGTCCCTTTTCAAGATACAACATCTCCCCGGCATATCCCTTGTCAAGCCAAGCTTCAAAAAATGCATGGTGACTCGAAGACGTTGCTGAGGTGATTCCAACGAGGTCAAAACCCAGACCCAAAACCTTTTCTTTGATTTTCTTCGTAGCATCAGAACATTTTAATATTGGAGCACTTGAATCCATATCCTCTATTTAGACACGATTATCACAATAGTTCCAGAGATTACCATTTCTATAAACCTTATTGATTTTTTGGCCCAATTCGAGCATGATGTTGGAACGTTTTTCTGGTACGGGGTGTAGCGCAGCCTGGTAGCGCACCTGCCTTGGGCGCAGGGGGTCGTGAGTTCGAATCTCGCCACCCCGAAAATTCAATCAAAACCATCACAACCCATTGGCGTAGGATTAAGCTTCCCTTGGAAATTAAAGCTCCACTATCTGAAGGAGAGGCCAAATCGTTCTGGTTTTTCCATTAAATCTTTTACTGCCTTAAGAAAAATTTCAATATCTGTCAGATGGTGATGAAGGATATCGTAGAGTTCTTCGGGCATAATTTCAGCGTAAAAGTGAACCAGTCTATTTCGATATCCGGCTATTTTTGTCAAATTTCCTTTAGCAAATTCAGGAGAAACAATTCCCTTTTCTCCCAGAAGACGTGCCATCTCTTTGTAAGTTCCTCCCTTGTAACCGCCGGGCAATCGCGACAAAATATGAGATGAAATATTAAAAATACCCTCCAAGGCCCGGTGCAAATAATACTGGGCTAATTTAAATGGATCCCCTTCAGAAAATATTTTAAAGGGGATGACACTGAGCTTCCCAAGTTCAGAAAGCTCTCCCTGGATTCCATTGACTCGAACAAGCAGTGATTCCTTTTCAAGAGGAAGAGGTGTCATGAGATCCTTGTTAGAATTGCTTCTTCAAAAATACGCCGATAAGGCTCAAAATCTGCATGCTCTGTAAGAGTGCGTTCGATGAAACGGCCTCTTTTGACGGGATGACCATCATACAAAACTTTGCCATAAGAAATAACTTGATACCGAAGCTGAACGGTTGCCTGGTCCAAGAACACGATGTCAATATTCACTTTCTCCTCGACCCAATCTTGTAGAAGGTCATAAATTTTTTGATAAAGGACCTCCGTTCCTTTTATTAAGATTGAAGGATTTTCGAGAAGAAGGCCAAAATCATAGTCGCTGTCTTTTCGTTCAATTCCTTGTACTCGAGAACCAAATAGGTAAAGAGTCGCAACTCCAAGTTCCTTAAGGGTTTGCTCCACTACCTTAGAAATTTCCATGGCTTTATGTTAGCATGATTATCCAACGCTAGACAATAGTGTTCATGAATCAGATTTGTGATCGAGGAAAAGATGGTTTATAATAATAGCTGGGTTTGTTTAATAAAAATTTAAGGAGGCAATATGAAACGCGTTTTTATTCAAAGTATGTTTCTTTTGTCTTTTATGCTTTTTTGTACCTTGCAACTTCCTCGAGCTGAAGGAATAAGAGACACGATCTATGAAGAAGAAACTCTTGTAACACCTTCTAATTCTGTTCCTTGTCCAAAATGCGGATCTCCAGAAAATGTTATTCCTATTGTCTATGGCTACCCGAGCCAGGGATTAATGGATAGAGCCGACCAGGGAAAAGTGAAATTAGGGGGATGCGTGATTGGAGGAAATGATCCTCATTATTATTGTAAGAAGTGCGAACAAAGCTGGTAATACTTTTCTACACCCTATCGGAGGTTATGCATGCGAGAAGCACTCGAAACCTTGAAAGAAGAAATACAAACGTTTTATCCTCCCCAGACACTCCAAGAAAAAGCTACCCTTAAAAGCCCTCAAGAGTACGAAGCCCTTTATCGAGAATCCATTGAACATCCGGAGACTTTTTGGGCAAGAGAAGCTGAAGGGAACTTGAGCTGGTTCAAAAAATGGAACCAGGTCATGGCGTATGACTTCTCTCAAATTGGAGAAAATGAAAAACCTTATTGCCAGTTTTTTATCGGGGGAAAACTCAATGCGACTTACAATTGTTTAGATCGTCATCTCTTAACTTGGCGAAGGAATAAGGCCGCCCTTATTTGTGTTGGAGAAAAAGAAGGGGATGAGAGAATTCTCACCTATCAAAGACTTCATCAAGAGGTTTGTCGATTAGCTAATGTCTTAAAAAAACATGGGATTCGAAAAGGCGATCGCGTTACGATTTTCCTCCCCATGATTCCCGAGCTCCCCATAGCGGTTCTGGCATGCGCTCGAATGGGGGCCATTCATTCTGTTGTCTTTTCTGCCTTCAGTTCTGAATCTCTTAAAAATAGAATTTTGGATTGTGATTCAAGAATGGTACTCACGGCCGACATTGGTTTTCACGGTGGAAAAACAATTGAATTAAAAACCAAAGTCGATGAGGCCTTATCCGCCTGTCCTAATGTTAAAAAGGTCTTGGTCTATCAACGAGGAAAAGAAAAAATTTCTCTACAATCTGGCCGAGATTTGATTTGGCAGGAAGAAATAAATTCAAAAGATATTTCTCTTTCTTCTTCTCCTGAAGTCATGGATTCCGAAGATCCACTCTTTATCCTTTACACCAGTGGATCTACCGGAAAACCCAAAGGGGTTTTGCACACGACAGCCGGATATTTACTCCAAACCCATCTTACTTTTAAACATATTTTTGACATCAAAGACGATGACCTTTTCTGGTGTACAGCCGATGTCGGCTGGATTACAGGACACTCTTATCTTATTTATGGACCTCTTTCGAATGGCGCCAGTGTTTTGATGTTTGAAGGAATTCCAACCTATCCAGAGCCTGATCGCTTTTGGAAAATCATTGAGCATTATCGTGTGAGCATTTTTTATACAGCTCCAACGGCCATTCGAGCCTTGATAAAACTTGGGGATGAGTGGCCTAATCAACGCGACCTTTCTTCCCTAAGAATTTTGGGAAGCGTGGGAGAGCCTATTAATCCCTCGGCTTGGCTCTGGTATTACCACGTCATTGGAAAAGGGCGCTCTCCTATCATGGACACGTGGTGGCAAACTGAAACCGGAGGGATCATGATCAGCGCCCTTCCCGGGGCCATTGCGACTAAACCGGGTTCTGCCTCAAAACCCTTCTTTGGGGTTTTACCTGAAGTTCTTAGAGTGGATGGAACAAAAGCCGATATCAACGAGAAAGGCTCACTGGTCATTTCTAAACCCTGGCCGGGAATGTTGAGAGGGGTTTATGGAGAACCCAAATACGAGAGCATTAAAAAAATTTATTTCTCTCAATTCCCTGGAAAATATTTTACTGGAGATGGCTGCAAAATCGATGAGGATGGTTTTTACTGGCTTCAGGGCCGGATCGATGATGTCATCAATGTTTCAGGACATCGAATCAGTACGGCCGAGGTGGAACATGTCCTGGTGTCTCATCCAGCAGTAGCCGAAGCAGCCGTGGTGGGCTATCCCCATGAGATTAAGGGACAAGGAATTTACTGTTTTGTCACGCTCAAAAAAGGATATGAATCTTCTGGAATATTTGAAAAAGAACTTATTTCTCACGTCAGAAAAGAAATCAGTCCCATTGCGACTCCAGACAAAATTCAATTAAGTGAAGCCCTCCCTAAAACCCGTTCAGGGAAAATTATGCGCCGCATCTTAAGAAAAGTTGCAGAGGGCGAGATTCATGCCCTTGGCGATACATCGACCTTAGCAGATCCGACGGTGGTGGACTTATTGGTGAAGGGAAAAAAATAAAGCAGAAAATGATTTATTGTCTAATTTTAAGAAAATTCTTGAGCAATTTCTTGCCTTCCAGGGTCAGAATAGACTCTGGATGGAATTGAACACCCCAGACAGGTAGGGTTCGGTGTCTCACCGCCATGATTTCATCTTGATCCGTTTTACCCACAACTTCCAACACTGCAGGAACCGTTTTAGGATCAATCACCAAAGAGTGATACCGTGTTGCCTCAAAAGGGTTTTTCAAATTCTGAAAAATTCCCTTTCCATCATGATAGATCAAAGAGGTTTTTCCATGCATGAGTCGCGGGGCTCTTATAATATCGCCTCCATAAACTTGACCAATGCATTGATGACCCAGACAAACACCTAAAATTGGAATTTTGCCGGCAAGGGAGCGAATAATATCATTCGAGATTCCAGCCTCTTTCGGTGTACAGGGACCCGGTGAAATGACAATCCAATGGGGTTTTAAATTTTCAATTTCTTTGACGGTAATTTCATCATTTCGGAAGACCTTTGGGTCTTCTCCCAATTCCCCAAAATATTGGACAAGGTTATAGGTAAATGAATCGTAATTATCGATAACAAGTAGCATGGATTTTTAGTTTTTGTTTTTTCTTTGAACTCTTGCCCCGTTGAATAACGGGGTTAAACTTTGAACTTTTTTTGTTATTTCCACAGCCTTTAACATCCCTTTGGCTTTATTCAGCGTTTCCTGATACTCCTTTTCTGGAATAGAATCGGCAACAATGCCAGCACCCGCCTGAAGATAAATCATCCCATCCTTCAAAAGAAGCGTTCGAATGGTAATACAAGAATCCAAGTCTCCGGAAAAACTGAAATAACCAATGGCGCCCGCATAAGGCCCTCGATGAATATTTTCCAATTCTTCAATAATCTGCATGGCCCGAATTTTAGGAGCTCCTGTTACAGTCCCTGCCGGAAACGCGGCCTTGAGAACATCAAAGGCGTCCTTGCCTTGCGCCAACTTCCCCACAACATCCGAAACAATGTGAATCACATGAGAATATTTTTCAATCACCATTCGCTCAGGGACCTCGACAGATCCAAATTTGGATACGCGTCCCACATCATTTCTACCTAAATCCACCAACATCAAATGCTCAGCCCGCTCTTTAGGATCTTCCAAGAGCTGCTTCTCCAAATCTTTATCCTCTTCAGGATCCTTCCCGCGAGGACGGGTTCCCGCAATGGGACGGACCTCAACACGGCCTTCCTCACATCTCACTAAAATTTCCGGAGAGGTCCCCACCAAATGAAAATTGTTCATTTTCAAAAGGAACATATAAGGGGATGGATTAATCGATCTCAATACACGATATAGAAGAACGGGATCCAAGCGCTCTTGAATTGAAAACCGCTGTGAAAGAACCACCTGAAAAACATCGCCCGCACGAATATATTCCTTGGCCCGCTCAACATTTTTTTCGAAAAATTTTTGAGAAACATTCGACTTCAGTTTTCCAAGTTTTAAAAACTTACTTTCATCAGACCATTCAATGGGTTTTAATTTTTTTGGGCTTGAGAGTTGTCTCTCAACCCGATGAATCCTCTTTAGCGCCTCTTCGTAAGAGACTTCGGGACGTGTCCCTTCTTTAATAAAAGCATTGGCAATCATTTTAAGCCGGTGCTCGACATGATCAAAAGCGATTAATGTATCAGCAAAAATAAAGCACATATCGGGAAGATTTAAATCATTGAAATTCTTTTGATGAATCCCATCAAAAAAATTGACCATTCCATACCCAATATAGCCAACCGCTCCTCCAAAAAAACGGGGGAGACGCTCGTCTCGAACAACCTGATAATCCTTTAAATATTTCTTCAGTTCATCTAAGGGATTGCCTTCCACCTGATAACGTTTAACCTTTTTCCCCTCTTGAAAAGTAACGTCCCTCCCCCGATTTGAAAAAACCCAGCGAGGAGAACTCCCCAGAAAAGAATACCGCCCAATTCTTTCATTTCCTTCTACACTCTCAAGCAAGAAAGAAAAATCACCTTGCGCCATTTTGAGATAAGCCGATACGGGTGTCTCAAAATCAGCCAAGATTTCTTTAACAACAGGAATGAGATTCCCACGCTTGGATTTTTCTAAGAATTCTTTTTTTGAAGGATGAATCATATTTTTTTTAAATTAAAAATCAAAATGCAAAAGTCAAAATTGTGGTAGAAATTTATTACAACCATCTGTCTTCTGAATTTGCAAACAATTTTAAATTTTGATATGTCATTTTGATTTTTGATATTTCATTTTTGATATTTTTGTTCTGGGTCAAATACCTTCTCACCCACAACACTAGTTTCATCTCCCACAAGCTGCGTATAAAAACATGAACGATAGCCATCGTGACAGGCTCCTCCAATTTGTTCAACCTTGATTAAAAGGGTATCCTTATCACAATCATAATAAACTGATTTTACATGTTGAAAATGACCGGATGTTTCTCCCTTGAGCCAAAATTTTTTGCGGGAGCGACTCCAAAAAGAAGTTTTCCCATCCTTCAGTGTTGCCTTCAAAGAATCTAAATTCATATAGGCCATCATCAAAACCTCTAACGTTTTCTCATCTTGAATAATGACAGGAATGAGACCTTCTTCACTCAATTCTAAATTCTCTAATTTGAATTTCATAACCTCACCTCAACCCCTTTTCCTTTTAAAAACTGTTTAACGTTTGAAATAGAAAATTCCTTATAATGAAAAATCGATGCCGCCAATACGGCATCCGCTTCTCCATCAACCAAGACTTCGTATAAATGCTCTAATCGACCTGCCCCACCCGAGGCAATAACAGGAACCGGGACCCCTCGTGAAATCGCACGGGTAATTTCTAAATCATAACCTTCCTTCGTCCCGTCTTGATCCATACTGGTTAAAAGAATTTCTCCTGCCCCCATTTCAACCACTTTTCTTGCCCAATCTACGGCATCTAGTTCGGTTGGCTTTCGTCCTCCATGGGTATAAACTTCCCATCGCTTGCCTTTTTTCTTTACATCCATCGCAACAACGATGCATTGACTTCCAAATTTTTTGGCGGCAGATTTTACCAATTCAGGATGAAGGACAGCCGCTGTATTGATTGAAACCTTATCCGCCCCTGCCTTCAAAAGACGGCGGATGTCTTCTAAAGATTGAATTCCACCTCCCACCGTAAGAGGCATAAAAACTTGCTCAGCAGTTCTAGACACCACATCTAAAATAATTCCACGATCTTCCGATGATGCCGTAATATCCAGAAAAACAAGTTCATCCGCTCCCTGGTCATCATAAAATTTTGCAACGGAAACAGGATCACCCGCATCCTGGAGATTCAAAAATTTTGTCCCCTTGACGACCCGGCCTTTATCGACATCGAGACACGGAATAATGCGTTTGGCTAACATGAAAAACCCCTATGATCCTTCGAGATCATCGTGTGTGATGAAAGTTCTTCCCATCATGCCTTTTTTGTAGTCGCCCGATTCATCGGGCAAATCCATGCAAGGGGGGGCAGCCCCATAAATGGGGCGACTACAAAATGAGCCTCACTTTCATGGCAAAAATTAAATGAAAAATCTGGTTTTAAATCTCTGTTTTTAATTTTGAATTTAGATATGTCATTTTGATTTTTACATTTTAATTTTTGATATTTCGTCAAATTACTTCCTCCAACTTGATATCACCCGTGTAAAGCGCCTTACCCACAATCGCTCCCACGACGCCTTTAGGTTCCAAAGTCTTTAGCCGTTGAACATCTTCCTTCTTGGACACCCCGCCTGCAACAATCACAGGCATTTTGACTGAATCAAGCAACGACTCAATGGCCTTAAAATTGGGTCCCTTAAGCATTCCATCGGAAAGAATATCGGTATAAACAATGGCACTCACCCCCATCTTTTTTACCTGCTTCGCAAGAAAAATAGGATCCACCGAAGTCGACTCTGTCCAACCACTGACTGCAACAATCCCTCCCTTGGCATCAATAGAAACGATAACCCGTTTTTTAAATTCCCTTACAGCGTCTGCAAGAAACTCTTCAGATTCATAGGCCATCGTTCCTAATACAACTCGATCTGCCCCTAAGGAAAGCGCTTTCTCAACACTCTCAAAATCTCTTAAACCTCCTCCATACTCAAAAGGAACCAAAAGATCCATGGTCATGGCCTGAATGGCTTTGAAATTGATCAACTTTCCCTCTAGAGCACCATCCAGATCAACCACATGAATATATTTGGCCCCTTTGTTTTGCCAGCGCAAGGCGACCTGAGTCGGATCTTCAGCATAAATGGTCTCCTGGGCATAATCCCCCTGGGTCAATCGAACACATTTTCCACCTTTTACATCAATTGCAGGTATTACAAGCATATTAACGATCTCCTATCATTTTTCACTTTTCATTTTTCACTCTTCATTTTTAATTCTTATTAAAGTTCCGCAAAATTTTTCAACATTCTCAGTCCCACCTTTTGACTCTTTTCTGGATGAAACTGTGTTGCAAATAAATGATCTTTCCAAACCATAGAAGCAAATCGAACCTCATAATCTGTTTGGGCCACAATCACCGTTTTATCTTCTGGAACTCCATAATAAGAATGAATAAAGTATACATAACTCCCTTCAGAAACACCCTTCAAGAGAGGGCAGTTTTTCGTTTTCCCAGAAGAAAAAATAATCTGATTCCAACCCATATGGGGGACTTTTAGATTTACATGAAACTTTACAACTGGCCCTTTCAAAATGCCAAGTCCTGGATGAGCGCCCCCCTCCTCGCTTTTTTCAAAAAGGGCTTGCAATCCTAGACAAATTCCTAAAAAAGGTTTTTCTGAATTGATGGCTTGTAAAATAGCTTGATCCAGACCTTTTTTTTTTAAATTGGCTATACAATCTTCAAAAGCGCCTACCCCAGGAAACACAATTTTATCCGCTTGAACAACTCTTTTTGGATCTTGTGTCACCTCGCATTCCACCCCTAAAAATTGAAAGGCCTTTGCGACGCTTCCTAAATTTCCCATTTCGTAATCAATAATGGTAATCATTAGCGACTCTTAGTTTTCTGCTTTTCACTTTTAACTTTTAACTTATTCACAGCACCCCTTTGGTCGAGGGAATACTCTTTGCTTTTCCTTTTGTACAAGCCATTTTAAGGGCTCTCGCGAATGCCTTAAAAACAGCTTCATAAATATGATGAGGATTTTGACCAACCTCCGAAATAATATGAAGCGTCATAAATCCCGTTTGGGAAAGCGCCTTAAAAAATTCATGAACCAGCGTTAAATCAAAATCTCTAATCTTGGTCATATCTGTTTTGACACGATAAACAAGATACGGCCGTCCGCTCAAGTCAAGCACCACACGGGCCAAGGCCTCGTCCATGGGAACATAGGAAAATCCAAAGCGTTCAATCCCTTCTTTTTTTCCCAACGCCTTTTGAATCGCTTCCCCTAAAACAAGTCCCACATCCTCGACCGTGTGATGAAAGTCAACGTGAAGATCCCCTTTTGCTTTAAGCTTCATATCAAAATGGGCATGCTTTGTTAACGATTCCAGCATATGGTCAAAAAAACCCATACCCGTAGAGATTTCATATTTGCCATGCCCATCCAAATTTAATTGAATCTCAATATTTGTTTCACGGGTTTTGCGAATGATTTTTGCCTCTCTTTTCATTTTTCATCCCTTCCCTTCAAAATGCCTTCCAGAACCTTGACCAGTTTTACCATCTCCTGATGGACTCCAATGCTGATTCTTAAATATTCTCTTAATCGCGGACGGTTAAAATGCCGCACCAAAATCCTCTTTTCATAAAGACATTTATAAATTTCCAGAGCCGAAATTTGAGAATGTCGAACAAAAATAAAATTGGCCTGAGAGGGCAGCACTTTAAATTCTAACTTAATCAATTTCTGTGTCAGAAATTCCCTATCCCTTTTAATACGTCGAACCCCTTGTCTCATCCAATCCAAATCCTGAAGAGCTGCAACACCCGCTAATTGGCTCAATCGATTCATATTATAAGAATCCTTGACCTTCATCATCGCTTCAATGATCTCAGGGTTTGAAATTGCAAATCCAATCCGTAGTCCACATAAAGAAAAAGATTTTGAAAGGGTACGTGTGATAATCACATTCTTGAATTTTTTCACAAAATCCATGCAGTTTTCATCAGCAAAATCAGCATAGGCCTCATCAATCAGAACCATACCCTTTGCCTTTCTGCAAATGGCTTCCAATTTTTTCTTGTCAAAAGGACATCCTGTAGGTGAATTTGGATTGGTCATCAAAATCATTTTTGCGCCTTCTACTGGAAATTGATTTGGCAAATCAAAATTCTGATTCAGAGGGCATTTAATCACTTTTGCTTCTTGAAAATTTGCCAACACTTCATAGAGAATATAAGTTGGATCTGTAACGAGCATCTTATCGTTTTTCCCCACAGTCACCCGAACAGCCATATTCAGAATTTCATCGGCTCCATTTCCAGCAATCACCCATTCGCGAGGCACCTTAAAAAGAGAAGCAATCTTATCCCGCAAAGAATCCGCCAAAGGATTAGGATAAAGTCTTAAGCTAGCTCCTATTCCCCTTCTAATGGCCTCTAACACACGAGGCGAAGGAGGATAAGGATTCTCATTGGTGTTTAACTTAATAAATTTCTCCCCTTCTTTGGGCTGAAACCCAGGAACATAGGCTTCCATCTTTTCAATCGCAGAACGTATCAATTTCATAAAAATCTTACCTCTGCCGATTTTTGATGGGCATCAAGTCCCTCAAGGGTCGCAATGGATTGAATGACCTTGAGGTCCTTCGTTAAACTCTTCTGATCGTACTTTAAATAGCTCATCGATTTCAAAAAATCCCTTGAAGAAAGAGGAGAAAAGAATCTTGCTGTTCCCCCTGTGGGAAGCACATGACTCGGGCCCGCAACATAATCCCCAACCGGTTCAGGCGTCGAATCCCCTACAAAAATAGCCCCTGCGCTTCGCAGCTTCTGGATGAGCGATGAGGGCCTCCGACACAAAATTTCTAAATGTTCAGGTGCAATTTTATTGGCCACTTCAACTGCTTCCTCAAGATTTTTAACCTTCACTGCATACCCCCGCTCGCGAATTGAAACTTCAGCCGTTTCTTTTCTTGTAAGCCTTTGAATTTGTAAATGAATTTCTTGCTCAGTCGCCTCAATCAATTTCATGGATGGAGTCACCAAAAAAGTTTTGGCCATCACATCATGCTCTGCCTGAGCCAATAAATCAGCAGCAACATGTTTTGGATTGGCCGAATCATCCGCAAGAATCAAAACCTCACTGGGCCCCGCAACCATGTCAATTCCGACTAAACCATAAACTTGACGTTTGGCACTTGCGACATACTTATTTCCAGGACCCACAATTTTATCGACACGAGGCACTGTTTGCGTTCCAAACGCAAGCGCCCCAATCGCCTGAGCTCCCCCTAATTTATAGACATGACTCGCCCCCGTCAATCGGCAAGCCTCTAAAATATAGGGATTAATTTTTCCACTCTGATTAGGCGGTGTCGTCACAATGATCTCTTTTACTCCCGCGACCTTGGCCGGAATCACCGTCATCACCACTGTAGAAATAAGAGGAGCCGTTCCGCCTGGGATATAGACTCCGACCCGATCCAAAGGTCTTACCAAAGAACCCAAGTGAATTTTTCCACCTGCTTTACCCGATGAGTAAGATTTAATCCAATCGTGATAGAGAAGATCTTTCTGGTACCTTCTCACATTTTTAATCATCACAGCTAAAACACTTCTCACAGACTTTGAGACCTGAGTACCCGCTTGAATGAGTTCTTTTGATGAAACCTTAAACTCTTGAGCGTTTAACTCCACATGATCAAACTGTCGCTCAAAATCTATCAGAGCCTCGTCCCCTCTTAATCTAACTCCCTCAAGAATCTTGGAAACACTCTGTTCGACTTCTATCGATAACGTGTTCCTCAGTAAATTCTTAAGTTCATTTTTGCTAACACGCTTCATCCCACCACCTGCTTGTGGCTCAATCCCACCACTTGCTGTGCCACCAAAGTTTGATCCAATTTTTTCAAACTAGCCCAAAGCCCCAACAGCAAGTGGTGGGACAAAGAGCCAATGCCATACACCATGTTCATCGTCATACCTTTTCCTTACCCCCTTACCACAGCTAATCCGCGTTCCGCGGATCAGCAGGTGGTGGGATCATCTCTATCTCCTATAAAAAATCAAAGGGGTTCATTCTAACATAGAAAAGAACTGTGTAACCAAAATTTTAAGGACATCCACTTTCACATTTATGCTACGATTAAAGGGTGATTAATCCATCATCCATCTTAGACATACTTAAAGGAAATCCTGACTTTTCTCTTACCCTAAAAGAAATTAAATCCGCTCTCAAAGTACGTTCCAACGAAGTCCCTATTTTAAGACGTACTTTAAAACAGATGACTCACCGAGGTCAACTCAATCAACCTAAAAAAGGGTTTTTCTCTCTTCCAACAGAGGCTAATGCCCTTCAAGGTATTTTGAGAATGAACCCCAAGGGCTTTGGCTTTGTTGAACTCATTGAAAAAGAAAATGAAGAAGACCTTTTTATCCACCGTGAAAACCTTTCTTCAGCCATACATGGGGATCTCGTTTCAGTTCAAATCATCTCTGAAGAGCGACGTGAAGGACGGGTAAAAGAAATTATCCAAAGGGCTCATGAAGAAATGGTAGGAACGCTTGAAAAGGAGAAAAATTTCTTCTTTGTCGTCCCTGACAATCCAAAACTAATTTATGATGTGATCATTCCTCCCGAAGCCCTTCACCAAGCAAAAGCCGAAGACAAAGTCATCGTTCAAATCACACGCTGGCCTTCTCAAAACTTAGGGCCTCAAGGTAAAATTATCGAGGTTTTGGGTCGAGCCTCCGATCCCAAACTAGATTCTCTCTCGATTGCCAGAACACAGGGTTTCGCCCTCAAGTTTCCTCCAGAAGTTGAGAAAGAATCGGATGAATGGAGTGACTCTATTCCTAAGAATGAATATTCATCCCGTTGGGATCTCAGACATCTTCAAACCTTGACCATTGATCCCATCGATGCAAGAGATTTTGACGATGCCATTTCAATCGAAAAATTGCATTCCGGATGGCGTCTAGGGATTCATATTGCCGACGTTTCTTTTTATGCCCCGCCCAACTCGCTCATCGACAAAGAGGCTTTTGAACGGGGATGCACGGTCTATTTTAAGGACCGGGCCATTCGAATGCTTCCAGAAAAACTCTCACGCCACATTTGTAGCCTTGAAGAGGGAAAAGACCGGCTGACCAAAACCGTTTTTGTGGAATTAGACCCGCACGGCAAAATAACGGATTGGAAATTAGGGAAAAGCATCATCAACTCAAAAAAAAGATTTTCGTATGGCGAGGTGACAGAGGCCTTAAAAGAAAATCCGCCTCCTACATTTCCTAGCGAGTGGCTTCCTCTCTTAAAAGAATTAGAGAAGGCTACGAATATATTATTTCATCAACGCATGAATCAGGGAGCCCTCGAACTTGATATCCCAGAAATTGATATATTACAGGATCATGATGGCCATCCAACCGCCATTCATCTTATTTTGAAAGAACCTTCACATCGCCTGGTCGAAGAATGCATGCTTCTGGCCAATCATTTGATCGCCCGCTTCCTTATTGAAAAAAAACTTCCAGGCCTTTACAGAGTTCATCCTGCCCCTTCTCAAGCGGATCAGGAATCGTTTGTCAAATTGACTCATTCATTTGGCATGATCCGAAAATTTCAATTTGAGACAAAATCTCTTCAAAATCTGGTCAAAGAATTTCATGGAAAACCAGCTTCAACCCTCATTAATATTGCCCTTTTACGTTCCTTAAGGGTTGCCCATTACTCAGAAAAAAACCTAGGCCATTTTGCGCTTGCCTTGGAAGCCTATAGCCACTTCACCTCCCCCATTCGGCGTTATCCGGATCTTTGTGTCCATCAAGTTCTCGATGCTCATTTTTCACATCGAAATTTTCCCAAGGAAAAGGATTTTTCAAAAATGGCCTATCAATCCTCGCTGATGGAAAAAAAGGCGGATGAGGCCGAACGAGAATTTATTGAGATCAAGCGTTTGAGATTTTTAAACGATCGACTCGAAAAAGGTCATGCAAAGCCAAGCTCGGCTTTAATCAGCAACATTAAGGAATATGGCCTGGTCGTTGAAGACGAAGAAACATTGGCCCGAGGTTTTATTCACGTCTCATCCATGAAAGATGATTATTACATTTTTGACCCTGAACGCTTAGTTCTCCAAGGCCGTAGAAGCAATAAACGCTTTAAAATAGGCGATCGTGTCCGCGTCAAGGTCAGCCATGTTGATCTAAAAAAGAAACAAGTAGACTTTAAATTGGCGTGAAAAGATAATTATTTTTTCTTAAATTCTATCTTCCCATTCTTATCCAGCGAAACCTTTAGTTTTTCCCCTTCCTTTACCTCGCCTTTCAAAATCTTTAAGGCCAAAGGATCCATCACCACCTGCTGAATCAATCTCTTTAAGGGTCTTGCCCCATAAACCGGGTCATAACCCTTTTCAGCAAGAAAGGCAACGACCTTAGAGTCAAATTCTAATTCAATTTTCTGACTCTCTAGACGGACTTTAAGAAGACGTGTCTGAATTTCAGTAATCGCCGCCATGTGTTCTTGAGAAAGCAAATGAAAAACAATCGTCTCATCAATTCGATTTAGAAATTCAGGTCTGAATCTCTCTTTCAAGCTCTCCATCACAATTCTTTTAACTTCCTCATCAGAGGCACGATCTGATGCTTGAATGGTTTCACTTCCAATATTTGAAGTCATCACAAGAACTGAATTCCTAAAATCAACGGTCCGCCCCTGCCCATCAGTTAATCTTCCATCATCCATAATTTGTAAGAGAATATTAAAAACATCCGCGTGAGCCTTTTCAATCTCATCAAAAAGAATCACACAATAAGGCCGCCTTCTCACCTTCTCGGTAAGATAGCCTCCTTCTTCATACCCGACATAACCAGGGGGAGCCCCGATCAAACGAGAAACGGAATGTTTTTCCATAAATTCAGACATATCAATTCTCAAAAGGGCGCTCTCATCATCAAAGAGAAATTGGGCCAAGGCCTTTGCAAGCTCGGTCTTTCCAACGCCGGTAGGCCCAAGAAACATAAACGTCCCCATCGGTCGATGAGGATCTTGAATCCCCGCTCTTGCCCTTCGAATCGCATTAGAAATAGCCGCCAAGGCCTTATCTTGCCCCACCACCCGTTTTCTCAAACGATCTTCCATCGTGATCAATTTCTGTCGCTCAGTTTCCAGCATTCTATGGACAGGAATTCCTGTCCATTTGGAAATGACTTCAGCAATATCTTCAGGCTCTACTTCTTCTTTAAGCATTTTGAGCGATTTTTGGAGTTGAGCAAGTTCATCATTTGCTTTTTGAAGATCCTTTTGAAATTGAGCCAGTGTTCCATAACG
The DNA here is from genome assembly GCA_016178055.1 of Chlamydiota bacterium. NCBI lineage: Bacteria > Pseudomonadati > Chlamydiota > Chlamydiota bacterium. The sequence continues at coordinate 31,896 of JACOUC010000046.1, forward strand.
CAATGTTGCAACCTTTTCCAAATTTCCTTCACGTTCAGCCCTTATTTCTTCTGCTTTGATTCCTTCCATATCCGACTTGATTTTTCGAATCTTCTGAATCAACACTTTCTCTTTTTCCCAATGACTTTTCATTGAAAATAATTTTTTTTCGAGATCCTTTAACTCGTCATTAAGCTTTTGAAGTCTTTCTATAGAATGTTCATCCTTCTCCCTCTGAAGAGCCTGTTTTTCAATCTCTAACTGTATCTTCTTTCGCTCAACCTCATCCAGTTCTGTCGGAAGACTATCAATTTCAATTCTCAACTTCGAAGCCGCTTCATCAATTAAATCAATGGCCTTATCGGGTAATTGACGCCCCGTAATATAGCGATGACTCAAAACAGCCGCAGCCACAAGCGCCGCATCTTGAATTCGAACTCCATGATGGACCTCATAACGTTCTTTCAACCCCCGCAAAATGCCCAGTGTATCTTCGACACTCGGCTCATTGATCAATACAGGTTGAAAACGCCTTTCAAGCGCCTTGTCTTTTTCAATATACTTGCGATATTCATCGAGGGTGGTCGCCCCAACACATTTGAGTTCTCCTCGAGCCAAGGCGGGCTTCAACATATTGGAGGCATCCACTGCCCCTTCCGCCGATCCTGCCCCAACCAAGGTATGAAGCTCATCAATGAATAAAATAATTTCTCCCGAAGCATCTTGAATTTCTTTGAGAAACGCCTTCAGACGATCTTCAAACTCTCCCCGATACTTGGCCCCTGCAATCATGGCCCCAAGATCCATGGCCAAAAGTCGTTTGTGTTTCAAAGACTCCGGAACATCGCCATTCACAATCCGAAGCGCCAGCCCTTCTGCAATCGCTGTTTTTCCCACCCCGGGATCTCCAATCAAAACGGGATTATTTTTGGTCCGACGGGAAAGGACTTGCACCACACGTCTAATCTCATCATCCCGCCCAATCACAGGATCCAACTTCGATCGACGCGCCAAATCCGTAAGATCTCTTGCATATTTGGAAAGGGATTGATATTTATCTTCTGGATTTTGATCCGTCACGGAATGACTCCCCCTGACCTTAATCAAGGCCTGATAAAGATTATTTTTTTCAATCCCCTGTTTTTTCAACCAACGACCGATTTTTGAATCTGATTGAGTGATGGCAATCAATAAATGCTCTGTACTGACAAAGGCATCCTTTAAGCTTTTGGCCTCTTTAAGAGCCGTTTCAAGAACTTTCTGAAAATCGTTGGAAGGATAAACTTGAGTTGAAGATCCGTAGGCCTTTGAAAATGAATTAAAAATTTCTTCTAAATGCTCTTTAACAACTGGGGTTCTCAGACCCACTGCTTCAAGTAAAGTTGGGACAATTCCTTCTTCTTGCTGAAGAAGAGCCCATAAAAGATGTTCCGGCTCACCTTGAGGATGTTGCCGGCTGACAGCCTCCTCTTGCGCTTGGGCCAAAGCACCTTGCGCCTTAAGTGTAAATTGATCCAGCTGCATATGCGAAACCTCGGTCCTCGGTGATCAGTGATCAGTCTTCGCTTTCTGTAATCATTTTTTTCGATCACCGATGACTGATCATCTATGACCTGCTTTTATCATTCCCAAAATCTCACCTGACTTCTCTTTTAAGAGCTCCGGCGTTTTAGCCTCCACATTGAGCCTTAAAAGAGGCTCCGTATTTGACTTTCGGAGATTAAACCACCAATCCTTAAATTCAATGGAAAGTCCATCCAGATGAAAAACACGTCCTCCACTAAACTTCTTTTCAATCTGACTCATTAAAGAATCAGGGTCCTTCACTTTTGAATTGAGTTCTCCCGTCGAGGCATATCGTTTGAGAGGCTTAATCCGGCTTGCAAAGGATTTCCCGTCTTTAGAAAGAACATTCAACATCATCACAAATGCAATCGCCGCACTGTCCGCAAAAAAGTTATCCCTGAAATAATAATGTCCTGAAAGCTCTCCCGCAAAAATTCCATTCGCCTCTCTCAAGGCTTGCTTAATGAAGGCATGCCCGACCCGGCACATCTGGGCTTTTCCCCCGTATTTTTCAATCTCCTCCTTCACAATCCAGCTAGAACGTAAATCGTAAAGAACCGTTTCCCCCGGATGACACTCAAGAAATTCTTTTGCAATCAGAGCGGTTGCAACATCCGCAGAAACAATTTTACCTTCATTGTCCACAAACATCACACGATCTGCATCTCCATCAAAAGCTGCCCCCAAATCCGCTTTATGTTCAAGGACCGCCTTTTGTAAATCCCGCATATTTTCAGGTTCTAGAGGATTTGCATCATGATGTGGAAATGTCCCATCCAGCTCAAAATAAAGGGGAATCACTTCACATGGGAAAAAATCTAAAAGCTTCGGGGCAATCAATCCACCCATTCCATTTCCTGCATCGACCACAATTTTTAATTTCTTAATCTTCTTCGCAAATTTAAGAACGTGCTGAACATAATCGTCAATCACATCCTTCGTATAAATCTTTCCCTTTTTAGGGGCTGGTTCTATTTTTTTGAGAAACTGCACTTTTTTCTCTATTTCAGCAATCCCAGTCTTATAACTCACAGGATAAGCCCCCCACCGGCAAAGCTTGACCCCGTTATACTCTTTTGAATTATGACTTGCCGTAATCATCACCCCCCCATCATACTGATAATGGGCTGTTGTAAAATTGATCATGGGTGTTGAAATAAGACCTACATCAATCACATCCACCCCTCCATCATTAAGACCTGAGGTTAGATGTTGAAAGAGAGAAAGAGATGAAGTACGCATATCCCTCCCCACGGCTACGGTTCCTTTTTCAAAAACTTTTGAGATTGCATATCCAATCTTATAAGCAATCTCCTCATTAATCTGAGTCGGATAAATGCCTCTGATATCATACGCCTTAAAAATACCTGCCATAACTTATTCCCCCCTAAGAATGTTCGGACAATATAGCAGGGTGAAGGGTCGAGGGTCAAGGGGTGAGCGAGATTTGTGTTCGTAGCAAGTCAAGATGTCCCCTTTTAGTAGCAAATGAATTGTCCCCTTGGAATGATTCACCCATGGGTGAATCATTCCAAGGGGACAATTCATTTGCTTATAACAAACCAGCCCATTTTGGTGGACATCATTTTTTAAACACGATATAGTGTAAGTGATGGCCGAGAAAAAGTTTTTGAATGATAAGCGTAGAGACAACGTATTCAAGTTGTGTCTTAATTTGTCGAGTATCCTTTTCGCGGCAATGCTGGCGTCAGAATTCTTTGTAAAGTTCAATCTGACGGTAAGGATAACATTATTTGCAGTTCTTGCTGGACTCATGATACTTGGAATTGTGATCACGCCTGCTGAGAAAGGAGATAAATGATATGGCGCTTGAAGCCTCTTTAGCAGTTTTGTTATTTTTTGTATTTGTCCTGATAATGCTGGGCGTTGACCACTACCGATCCAAGCATCACCGACACGGACATTAATATTTATAGTGAACGCCACTATCAATAGAACCAGCATAATCCCGACAGAGCCCGCCATCCCAACACCACCCGAAATAGCCGCATATCCCAATTCTGCCGCTGAGGCTATACCCTAATTAAAAACCATTTCAATCAGCTTCACCGCAAAGGGAAGGAGAATGAGGGATTTTAAAATGGGCTTGAGCGAAGCTCCACTGAAACGGAGCGAGATGTTATTTAATAATATGAAAATCCTTGACTGGATTTTGAAGGAATCCTAAGATGTCTCTTATTATGAAAGAAAATAAATCTACTAAGGGTCCCCAGACGGAAAACCATCTTGTCGTTATTCTTGAAGATATGAGAGCCAAATTCCAAGTCTTTGATGAAGGACTCATTTCGCTACGGAAAAAAACAGACCAGATGAACGCAAATCTCGAGTCGCTAAGAGATGAAGTCGGTGATGTTCGTCTGCGTATGGCTCGTGTTGAAGCAAAGCTTGCAAAACTCGAAGAAAGCACTGCCCGTATCGAATCTGATATTAGACTGATCAAAAATGATCTGAAAGCTAAAGTCAGTTTTGAAGAATTTAAAGTCCTTGAAAAGAGACTCGCCGCCGCTACATCGTAAGGTTGTAATCTCGTCTTTTTCAAATACTCGGAATTTGAGAGAAATTCACCTTACATCGCTGTCTGAGCCAAAACCTTCGTCAAACGCTCCTTCTCAAAATTTTCTTCTAACGAACGAGCTGTAGCGGCAACACTTCTTTCCTGACCAAGTCGAGTCAAGGCATCTGGGTCAATGCGATTAATATCAGCCAGCATTGCCTCAAGCCCTGGTGAACCTTGATGAGCCCATCGACTGGCTAAAATGGCTATCGCCTTTGCATCTCCTCTCGCAACAATATACACATCCTCAGAGATTCCATAAACCTTCCCCTCCCGTTTACGAACCAAAACATTCACTTTCTTGACACCTCGCTCTCTCATCTCTCCTGTGATCTTTTCAGCCAATTTCCCTCGCCTTAAAGAAGGATCGTTTTTAAAGTAAAATTTAATTTGGATATCCTCTTTCAATTGTTTCTGAGCCTGATCAAAAGTTAATGGATCACCCCATAAGGCCCTCAAAATAGCCTCTTCCAAATGGTGGAGTTCTTCAGTACTGAGTGTGCCTTCTTTATAAGGTAAAGGCACAGAAAGCGCTGCTACATTTTTTGAATTTTGTTTCAACCTCAAAATCATTTCCCGATATACCCTTCGAAACTCTGGACTATTGGCCTGAACTAAAAACGCTTTTCCACTTTTAGATCGTGAAATTTTGATGTTAAAATTTCCCCTCGACCAGACAACCCCTAAAGATTCAGATTGATCGGCTTCCCGAAAAGAACCCGAAAGATATTGTTGATTCACCCTCTCAAATCGCCGTTCTTCACTCTGAACATCCAGACGAATCATATTTTCCACAAGTTGAGCCCTAACAAGAGCTCGATCACTAAAGCCCTCAATCGATAACCCTTCTCTCAATGCTTCTTGATTAGAGAAAATACTTTTCAAAATCTGATCGACGCGTTGAGGATGGACCCGACTCAAATCAATACTGAGAGGCTCGGTCTGATTTCCAACCACTTGATAGAGAGCCTTTAATTGACTTTGCTCACGAGGAAAGATCTCTATGGCCTTTCCTGAAACCAAAAGCCCTCCATCAGCATTCACTGTTAAAATACCACGCTTCGCATTTGTCATTGCAAGCGATAGCGAAGCAATCTCAAGGGAAAGACGAGATTCCTTCATCCCTTCCTGGACTCGCAATGACAGTGTTGCATCTCCACCCTTAGGTAAAATAAAACCATGACTCAATCGAGCAACTAAGTCATCGAGTGTTATCACCCGCAAATCGAAAATCGCGATCCCATCGTAATCCAATCCGCTCTGATAAGCCCTTACCAATCCTTCAATAACCTCGAAAGGAACACTCCCCACTTTCAAAACATTCGCCGCAAACAAAAATAAAGTTTCCGCTTCCCCCGCGACCATCTCCGGAATCGCTTTTTCATCGATAGGCTCAGTCTCCCCTCGAGATCGAACTCGAACAATTCCTTCAAGTTCATCCATAAATTGGCCAAAGGTAATACTGGAAAGACCCATTCTTAAAATAGCTCGCTTCATCCGCTTCTTCAACGCATCATCCACATCCTCCTTCATCACCTGCTCAATCAGCTCATTCAAAAGCGGGTTAACTTCAGGAGGGGCTAAAAACTCTGGTTCAACCTGTTGAATCCTCGTCAAAAAAGCAAGTGAAGAAGTCTGAGTACTTTTCGAACGCGTAAAGCTATTCCCCTGGACAGTCATTCTGAGTTGAATTATAGTGTGAGCAATGAGTGAAATTAAAGTTTTCACCAAGGCTCGAAGAGAATTACTGGCAAAAACAATCATGGACATCACGAAGGTAATGATTGCTGCCATTTTTGCTAACGAGTTTTTTCTAAGGATATCGGTGTGGATTAGCATTGCTTTAAGCGTATCAGCATTAACTTTTTTAATTGTAGGAATACTAATCTGTCCAAAAGGAGATTGAAGCCATGGTTGCCTTAATGACAGTTGTGTTGATGATTGTTGTAATTGGAGGGTGGTTTGCCATTGACCAATACCGAACCAAGCATCACCGACACGGGCATTAACGTATATAGTGAACGCTACTAACAGAACCAACATAACCCCCACAAAGCCCGCCACCCCAGTCCCCGCAGCCTCCGCAACAGCCACATGTCCCATCTCTGCCGCTGATGCTGTGCCATAATCTAAAACCATTTCAATCAACTTCACCGCAAAGGGAAGAAGAAGGAGGGATTTTAGAATGGGTTTGAGCGAAGCTCGACTGAAACGGAGCGAAATATTATTTATAATACGAAAACCCTTGACTGAATTTTGAGCAAGTTCTAACATCTTTTCCATGAAAGAAAAGAAATCTCCAAAATCTCTTCCCACAGATGATATGCAGCGATACAACGCAGTTCTTATCGAAGAAATGCGAAGCCAGTTTAAGGCCGTCGGAGAAAACGTCGTTGCCCTTCGCAACAAAGTTGATGAAGAGTCAGAAAAATCTGAAAAAAGATTCGAGGCGCTTTCCAATAGCCTGCTGAGCTTTCGGTATGAAACCAAGGAGAGATTCACCAAGATCGAGGGAAGGATTAGCAAACTTGAAGAAAGCACCGCTAAATTAGAAGCATCCGTTCTCCAACTGCGAGAAAGCAATGCCCGTATCGAAGTAAGAACTGCTCGTATTGAAGCAAGGACTGCAAAACTCGAAGAAAGTAATTCCCGTATTGAATCTGATGTTAGGCTTATTAAAAATGATTTAAAAGTCAAAGTCAGTTTTGAAGAATTTAAGGTACTTGAAAATAGACTCGCCATCGTTGAAAAACGTCTCGCCGCCGTTGCATCGTAATTTTCTAATCCTTCATTTTTTAAGTATTCCAAATTCATCTCGTGATGGTATCTACTTGCAGGAATGTAAAAAAGAAGCGCAACGATCGCAAGAGCCGGGTAAGAATTCATGTAGAAATAGAGAAGGTAAGCAGGAATGAGAGAAATTGTATTAGCTAAAGCAGCTTTTGTTGCGCCCAGAACCATCCCACCACCTGCTGTTGGCCCTACGGGCCAGTTCGCCGAAGGGGAACCTGCCTCCGACAGAACAGCAGGTGGTGGGACCATCCCCTTAAGAGGTGGCCCTTGAGGCATCAACGGATGACCCAATAATTTTTCAAAAATTCGTATGACGAAGTAGCTCAAGGGATGAATCAAAATAAAAACCCCCGCCACCCCCATCATCCCCAAAAAGCCTTGCATCAATAATGGTGTCGAAGCAACTATACTTGCAACAATGATGATAAATGCTGCTAAATAACCCACCTGCTCATACCCCGCTTGCTTTTCACGTGGAATCCCGAACCAATCCAGCACAAGACTCATAAACGGGGCCATTCCGGCTTCTGAAGTAGCAGAATTAAGTACTGTGTCCCCAGAATTAGGCGCGGGGAAAAAGCGGTCCAAAACCGCTAAGGTTTCATCGGGGCTGTGCACTTCCCGAAAACATCCGCCCAGAGGCTGCATCCAGGGATCGCCATCCAGACTCATGCGTGGATTATTTCCCATGGCCATCACTTGTCCGGGAACAATCCCCCTCTTACTCATCATAAAATCTCTTCCAACCGCTTTCGTAATGCCTTTCGGAACAATGTGCCAACCATCTTCCGAGACTTCGAGCTTCTCCGCCATAGCACGAATCTCAGACTCTGGATTTTGTTTAAGCTCTTCGACTAAACGTCCGCCACTTCCATAGGCCTCCAGAGAAGCCCCACGATTGTGCACTGAATCTCCCAACACCTGCGCCAGGCGGCCAAAATCAATTTCTTGTTCTTCAGCCTTGTCATATTTCTTGGCCCAATTTTCTTCCTCCCACAAATACCCTTGAGCTGAACCGCAAGGGAAAAGGCCGATTCTATTGAGAATATAATCTCGCTGATGTTGCGTCCAACCCCTCATTCTCTCTTCCAAGGGCTGAATCACAGTCCTACGTAACTCATCCATGCCCTGCATCGTCGCAATCATGAGAGAAAGATCTGAATGACTCCATAAAATATTCACGAGCTTCTCAACTGTTGCTGACGTGAGTGGTGTTTTTTCGGGAGAGGTTAGCGTCCCGTCCAAATCCAGGGCTAAAAGATGAATCTGATTTTTAGTGCTCGTGGCTTGTCGAGGGAAAGAAGAATGATCCCGAAAGATTCCCTTAAATGTTTCGCCCTCTATAAAATCGTTCCATAGTCCTCGCAAACCATTTGTCAGGCGCCAACTCGTCTGAAGCTTCCACCCGCCATTGGATCCTTGAGCAACCAACGTTCCTTCCCTCTCTTTCCCCTTGTCATCCCAGCGCTTCCCTTGCAAGGCATACTCACCGAGATGCAAACGATCTATATTCGTTTTACGCGGTAGCGCCGCATGACAGAAAACCCACTCCTGCCCTTGCGTCCCTAATCGCGGTTCACCTGTCTCATTCGATATATCGTACCCCTGAGGCACTGGCTCATAAGGACCTTTGAACTCTCCCATAAGAGGAGCAGAATGCTCTACTGGATACCACGCCCTTGGGTACCAGAATTTCACCTCCGTTCCCTGACGCCTGAGCAGCCCAAGACTATTCGCAAACCGCGCGTTCCAACTTTGAGGAATAGCAATACCTCTCGACTTCATCAAATAGCAGAGGTACCCTACGAAAGCCGAAGGATAATGAAACTTGTTTGGAAAATCTGCAGGACTTTCCATGGATTCCAATGAAACATCTACCACAATCACCTGCCTCGCCCGCCCTATCTTGGACTTTTCCTCACCAGAGAATACATCGTCAAAATATCCAGTGAATCCCACATTCTCAATCTCGCTCGAGCCAATTTTTGTTTGAATCACTTGAATATTTGTTCCCAAAATATAAGTATTTCCATCCACACGCCCTTCCGTCAATGCCGCCAAAGGGAACCAGCCATTGGTTAAATTAGCCACCACAACCATGGCCTGATCAGCGGCTTCATAACTTCCCAATGATTCTTTTAAAGCCTCCCTTCGCTTCAGAATAAGATCATGATAAAGAACGGCGCTTTCTAGCAAAGTGGCCTGATAATCTGGAAGCTCTTCATTTCGGATCTCACGTTCAACGTCTGTGGAAAGATATAAGGATAAATCGACACCTCTAAAAACAACCTCAGAGGCTTCTCGCTTCCTTGGATCCTGCAGAAAATATTTCATAATCCTTGGGACCATTCTGGGATCCGCCTTCGTTTGCAAAACCCTTCGCAAAATATCTTTGGCCTCCTGCTCAGAAATCGAGGGAGATACAACACCCCCTTTATCGACAATATCCATCGTTTCCAATGCACTGAAAAAGAAAACTGGACATATTTTTTTAATCTCAGGATCATTTAAAAGAGCTAAAATATCTTCCTCCTTCATTCCAAACTCTTGCTCCATCCAGTAACAGGCAGCTTCTTCAAGTGCTGATAAAGAACGACCTCTCTGCCAAGTCCGTTCAGGGAAGAGATCTTCTGGCTTCGGGGCCTGAAGCAAAACCTGGCGTAGCCATTTTCTTGCATAATGCGACTGGTCAATATCCTCTATCTTTACTAAGGCATCCAGCCAACTCGCCAGTAAATGAAGAAGACGGGCATTTTTCTCTTCCAGAAGAAGTTTGATCAAAGTAACAAAAGAGGGCCATTCCTCAATAGAGAACCTGGAATCCTTCAAGAGTTGTGAAAGCAATGAAAATCCTTCCTTCTGTCTTTGTTTATCGGGGATTTCCAGCAATGATTTAAAAAGGGCGGGCGTTTCTTCAGAATTACTCATTGCATTTTGAGGCAGTTTACTAAGAGCCCGAAAAACGTAAATCGATATTTCGACATCCTGTAATGCAAGGAGTTCGCTAAAAAATTCTAATTTTCTTGAAAAATAGCTATAATTTCGGTAAGATAATAAGCTGGATAACGCCTCAAAAGCCACGAGAATATAATCCTCATCCCTTCTATCAAGAATCTCAGAAATAATTTTTAATAATTCTTTGCGATTTTCGCTATCTTGAAGAGCAGCGTTCCAAAGAAGATCAAAAACATGATATTTAACTCGTAAAGAAACAGATTCCTCAAAAACCTTATCTAAGAGCGCGGCATATTCTGGAATTAGAGGACTATAATTCCTCTCCAATGCATCAAATAAGTAAAAAGCACTGTATTGAGTCTTATTCCCTTTAAGCTTTAACGCAGTATTTAGCCAGGATATGACTTTTCCTGGAGCGATTTTCAACGCCTCGCACTGGTCAAGAAAAGATTCCCGTTTAGCACCTTCTTCTCCCCAATTTTTCAGAAAATCTTCAAATCTACCGGCAAAACTGTTCACCTCACTTGCATAATGACTAACCCATTCATTAGAATGAGGAAATTGGGCGCGTGGAAATTTTGAATGGATTCCGGGAGCAACTTCAGAATAATATCGCCCTTTAAATTGCCTTCTTTCCTGAGGCGTCATACCCTGAATCTGACCCACTGCCCTTCGGGAAGGTTGCCAATAGTCTCCCAGAATCCCCTCGTACACGGCTGACAAGGTATGCCGACGGGAGGCGGCCGTCTTAGCTTCTTTTGAGTTTGCCCGCAATCCCTTTCCGCTGATTTCAGGGCGTGAGGAAGTCCGAAGTATGATATGTTCCAACACTTCATGGAGGAAACCTTCTTCAGAATATTCAGAGCTTAAATAAAGATGGATCGTTCCTCTTACGTTAGATCTTCCCTTATTACGTTCAAGATAGCCAAAGGCAGGCAGTTTGACTCCCTTTAATTCATAAGGGCCCTCCCGCCAGTGAATGTTCACGGCATAGTTCGCTTTCCCAATTTTTATCTCAGTTCTATTATCTATTCTCCGAAATTGCTCAATGACCCCATCCCGCGTAAGCCCCAATTCCCGCAGGGCTTTAAGGCCTTCTCGAGAAAGGTCTCCCCAGGCACGAATCACATTTGTACGAATTCTCTCCAGCTGCTCAGGCGGGATAGATGGGGTATCACCCTTGTAGCGTTGATGAAACGCTGCCACATCCACATCTTCGCCACTGTATTTCTTCATGGCAGAGGGAGTTGATTTCGAAGGCTCTTCTGAATATCCATCCCCCATTCTTTCCTCAACAAAGGCGATTTGAGCTTCCAAATTTTGAGATAAAGAAGCGGTACTTATGCAAAACCTAGATATGGGTTTGGATCTTTCCAAAATCGTGACAACCAATTCATCGCGTTCGTGAACAAAATCAACTGTAAAGCGTGAGATATCTGGATGACCACAGGCACGAAGCCAGTCTTCTTGAAGTTTACCATCTTGAGCCCCTTCCAAAACATTAACCGCCCTCATCACCAAACCAGTTGAAACACGTCTGGTTTCAATCTGAGTAGCGGTAGTTTCAGCCAACGCACTTACTTCAGGAGTCGCTGAAGGGCCGACTTCTCCAGTGATTTGTTCTCTAGAAACTTCAGTGGGAAGAGCAGCGATGGATGAATTCTCCTTTTTCCTCAAATCCATAAGCATTTTCTCTAATTTTGTCGGCTCATTCTTAATAATAGATAAATAAGGCGTCTTCAGTTTGAACTCAGTAATTCTGGGAGCAATCACCACATAAGAAGCCCCTTCCTTTTTTAACCGCTCCATCATGCCATCGGTGTGAAAACCGCCTGTGTAGAGAATCGCGATTGGGCTCTTCTTTTGATCCATTTGCTGGAGGGTATTTTTGACCATCGCCTCTTCGCGTTTGGAGGAATATTTGTAGAATGCGGCTATGTTTTTAAGATGGAAGTCTAGGAAGGTGATGTCGTCCATAGTCCATAGTCTGTAGTCCATAGTCGATGGCTTGAAATTGTTTTTGTTTTTTTCTGCGGACTGTGGACTATGGACTATTGACAGTTTTTCTATCCCCTCCACAATCCCCTTCGCCGTCACCCGCTCCTGATTCTCCACATAATATTGAAACTCACTCTTCTTCATCTCCAACTCAAAAAAGTTTCTCAAAATAATAAAGTCTTTCTCGATTTGTCTGAGTGCCTTCTCTTCTTTTGTTCTTAAAAGTTTATCCTGTACTTTTTCAGATATCTTTTCGCATTCTTTTAAGAGTGCATCACTTTTGATCTCGTGAAAGAGTTCTGTCATTTTGATGTATTTCGTGAGGTTGGGATAACCTTTCGTTCGTCCTTCCTCCCTCTTCCCTCGTCTCCCGTTCTTCCGATGATGGATGATGGACGATGGACGATTTCCCTGGATCATCTTCTTCAAGTAGCTGTAATATTCCCACGCATCCATTTTCTCTAAACGGTAATAAAGGCTCTTGGTCATAAGCTCAAGCATTTCTTCTTTGACCCATTTTTTGCTAAGAACTTCGAGAAGCTTTAAGCGCTCTTTTTCTACTTTTTCGAAGTCTATTTGCTTTTCGATCTGAGAGACCTGACGCATGAGAGAAAAGTTTTTGTAGGGGTCTGATTTATCAGACCCGAGCCATGTCGAAGGATCAGACCCGTTTGCGGGCTCGATAAATCGAGCCCCTACAATGTCCACTCCTAACTTTACATCCTGTTTTTCAGCTTTTGCTTCGAGCCTCGAGCCTCGAGCTTCGAGCTCGCTTTTATCTTCTAGCCTCCAGCTTCTAGCCTCTAGCTGCTTTTCAAGAAACTCCCCATACTCACTCAGCTGAAGGGTTCCCTCCAAATAATCTTTCTCTTTCTGGAGTAAAGTAAGTGCCTCAGTTGAATAGATTTGCGGGCGAAGGGATTCTATTTTCTTTTGAATGAAGTCCAGTATGGGAAGGGCCTTATCTTTGATATCGAGTCCCTGCCTAAACTGAACCAAATGTTCAAAATAATTGAGCATATTTTCGACACCCTGAAGAGGAAGCGGTTTATCCTGAATGATGGATAGATACTCAGCCCCTGAAATGCGCCCTTGTTTCATTAAGTATTCAGCCATGGCTTTCTTAATTTTAAGATCAGGGAAAGAGGTTAAAAGAGAGGTATCAACAGGACCACTGGCGGCTTCAAGACCAATCACTTTTAACCCATGATCCGCGTGTTTCTTCCACAAATCCTGAATAATACCAGCGGTATTAGATTGCGCCTCAAAATGGCAATGAACGTCCTGAATGTGAATGATGAGTTTCTCATTTTGACCTTGATGTGTTTCAATGATGTCGCCTAGTTTTGACGAGATTTTAAGGGTTTTGAAAATGTCTAAGCTCGAGGCTCGAGGCTGGAGGTAAAAACTTCTTCGCTTATTGCTTTTGCCTTTGCTTCGAGCTTCGAGCTTCGAGCTTCGAGCCTCGAGCGGTCTTTCCTCTGCCAGAACCGTGCTATCACAAACCGAGGTCAAAGAAAAGGCGATCAGCGTGAGAAAAGAGGCTAATTTGAATAGCAACTTATTGGTATAGAGATAGTTATAATCTATCATCGTTCGTTTTCCTCTCAAATTCTGTAAAAAAATATAAACGCACACTTACCCGTTTATAAAAAAGACACAAATTCTAAGTAAAAAGACAAATTCATTTTAAGATATATGCACTTAACTCAAGAATTCTTGATCCATCAAAGCGTAGTCGCCCGATTTATCCCCCCACCTCATATGGATGACTGGCTGTCAAGATTAAAGCGATCCTCCATTCAGTCAGTCGACTTAATAAGCATCGTGAACTTTACCACCTCATATTCGCGTGCTGGTTAACGCATTAAGTTTTTAGTTCAACGGGACCTATCCACCATCTAATCTAATCTAATCTAATCTAATCTAGGGTGGGGCCGTGGGCTGTCCGGTTACGACTTACTTAAGTCTTGATGATTGTTTGGTCTTTAACCTCAACTCCTTTTTAGATTGCCCTTATGCCGCCTGCCTCAATGATTCCCAAATAAATCCAAGCATCTCACGCGCACACGCTACCTTGATCTTGTTCCCATGCTTGCCCCTAAAAGCAAGATGTGTCGATTTCTTATATAAACGCCTCATGCATCGATCTGAAATTTCGATATATTTCTCGTCGATCTTTTCTCTACGCTTGCTTAATGCTTTGCCAATCTTGGGCGGGGACGAAGCAAGTTGGCATGCCTCCACAATCGCAGTACGAACATGTCGATTGCCCATCTTCGTAATTCCAAATCGCTTCTCTTTTCCGCCCAAGCTATATTCCACAATGTCTAATCCAATGTAGGATGTGATTTGTTTGGGATGAGAAAATCTCTTGATATCCCCAAGCTCTGTCACGACCGTCATTGCAGTCAATGTCTCGATCCCTCGATAGCAAACAAGAGCTTGAACTTTTTTCTCATATCTTGGTTCATTCGCAAGCTCCCCAATCTGGCTCTGATAAGTCTCAAGATGCCCTTCTACTTGCTTGGTGAACGAAAGAAGCGTTGTGAGGTTTAACCTCAGAACTTGATCCTCCCATTTGTTTGCCTTTGACTCGAGCCATTCACGGTGAGCGACCGTCCAGTATTGTGCTTGAAGGTTGTCCGTCGCTTGCCGATAATCTATTCCCATCCGACGGCAGATCGATAAGATGTGTAATCGTATCCTTTTCAGCTCCCCAACTAAAAAACTTCTAGACCTAATCAAATCCCTCACAACTTCATCTTCTTCTTTCGGTACATGCACCACCGTTAATAACCCCTTCATGTAGTATTGAGCAAGCTTTCGACAGTCCAATCGATCCGTCTTTACCCTCATGCCTGCCATCTCCGGAATCAAACTCGCAGCAACTACTTCACATTGAATCCCCTGACTCGCTAAATCTCGATACAGGCAAAAACCTAAATACGTCGCTTCATAGCAAAGTTTGAGCTCATAGCCTAATTCTCTATATTTCTTAAGCTTTTTTATCAATGCTCCTACCGTTGGCTTACACGAAAACTCATAACTCTGATTGACACCTTCTCCTTCAAGCCCCGCATGAAATGCTTTATCATCGACATCTAATCCCACGTAGAGTATTTTCTTATTCATGGATGACTGTTCCTTTCTTTTTTTAGCTGCTGTTTTTTGGTTGAACCCTTCATAATGAGTAAACCAAATCTCATCAGGAAAGGCCAGTCATCCATACCTTCTCATCCATTCGAAATGGCGGGTAGGTGGGGGGATGAATCGGGCAAATCCATGCAGGGCGCACTGCCCCATAAATGGGGCGACTACAGATGGACGAGACTTGAGTCGGGTACATATGCCCATTATTTGTTTAACTCCTAGCATATGGCCCATAATATAGCCTAATAAAGTTCTTTATATTCCCTAAATTAGGCCTAAAATAGGGATTAAGATCACTGTTTTATACAAAAATATGAACTATCGAAAACGACTTAAAAAAGAAGTTTCCGAAGAGCTTATTCAAAGCTACATACGGGATTATCTCAAGAAAAGCCGGGCGGCGTCTTTTTTGGCTAAAAATCTTGAAAAACTCGGCATTGGCTTTCGCCCCATTGTGGACCACATCACCGTACGCACCACAGATGTCTACCAAAGAGCCCAAGAATTTTTGAAAGTCGGATTTACACGGGATATGAAGATCGGGCCTAAAGGCATTTTGGATTATGGAGATTGGTTTGCCATTGTCTTACGAAAACCGGGTCTTCCGGCTATTTTTATTGATCAGGGAAAATTGGGTAAAAAAGGACTCACAAGTGTTATTCCTGGCTGGGTCAAAAAATTTGGAGATAAAACCCTTCATCATGTCGCCATTCAAGTGGATGACATTGAAAAAGCAGTCAAGCAAATGAAGAAGCATAAGATTCAATTTTCTGGGAAAATTGTAGGAGAAAAAGGATCAGTCCTTCGCCAAATCTTCACCCAGCCCGAAAAAAGAAAAAATGAACCTTTTTCAGTCCTCGAACTCGCCGAAAGGCACGAAGGCTTCACTGGCTTCCAACCGCCTCAAGCTGATCAATTGATGCAGTCGACGCGTAAATAAGTCACCGGTTTCCTGTGACCTGTCTCCAGTTACCCGTGACTTGAATAAGAAACAAGGTTAAAAATCCCCATTCCACAATCGCTCAAGAAATATTTTCCAGGGTAGGATGGTAATGCCATTTTCTAGTTTTCTAGGCTTGGGTTCTTGGCAAATCAGAATGGAATGCTTGGGGTGATGCTCCTCTCTAAAGGCTGAAAGCCCTTTGAGATCGCTCGTACCAACATGTGAAATGCCCTTCACCTCCAGAGCTACTTCGCCGTGGTTCAGGACAAAATCAACTTCAAGACCATCTTTGGTTCTCCAAAATGAAATATGAAAATCCCTTTCGGAATACGCACGATAGGCGATTAATTCCATCAGAATAAAATGTTCAAAGGCCTTTCCAAATTCGTCCCCTTTATTAATCGAAAGTGTTCTTTGAGACATTCCTCCTGCTACCCCCACATCAAAAAGATAAAATTTAGGGGTTGCACCAATGATTTGACGATTTTTCACTTTTCGAAATGGCTCAATAAAGTAACCCATTAAAGTATCCACAAGGATTTGATAATATGCAGCGACTGTTTTTGAATCTACTGAACATTCTCGAGCAATATTTGAAAAATTGACCAGTTCTCCATTGTTAAAAGGAACAGTATCAAGAAAACGGGCAAAGGCAGGTAAATTTCTCACCAGGCCTTCGGACTGGATCTCTTCTTTGAGATAATCCTGAATATAGGTCTTGATACTTTTCGCGTAATAATCCGATAAATAATGGGAGGGAATTAATCCTCGATTAAGGGCCTTCATTAAATCAAATTCTTTCCCAAGCTCGTGACTGGTTAAAGGATAAAGCTCATATCGCCAAGCTCTTCCGCCAAGCATATTCGCATGACCCTTCTTAAGTTTTCGGGCACTAGAACCACAGAGGAAAAAACTTAACCCTTTTTGTTCAATAAGGTTATGCACCTCGTCTAAAAGCTGGGGAATTTTTTGGACTTCATCCAGAATAATAGGTTGTTCATTAGACGATACGGTCCGAATTTCCGCAAGCTCTTCTCTCAACCGAAACGGTTCTTTAGAGAGCCTTAAGTAAGTATCTGTTTCAAGAAGATTATATGCGATACTTTTGGGAAATAAACTTTGAATGAGCGTGGTTTTCCCTGTCTTTCGAGGCCCCCACAGAAAGGCAGATTGACCTTTCGGAAGATCAATTTTTAAGGATCGATGAAGGATTACTTTTTCGGAGCTCACTCCCTAATAGTATAACTTATTCGGAGTATTGTCCAGAATAGATTTACCGTTTTTTACAGGATTAAATACATTAATCAATTTCCAACCTTGACAAGCCTCACGTAAGCCGCCAAAATGTAGGAAATTTTTTTAAAAGGAGATTCTTTAATGAGGCGAATTATTTCTTTGTTCTCTTATTCAAAACGTCACCCCGTCTTCCTTAATCTTCTCCTCATGCTAGGAGCAACGGCCGTCGCATTTGCCGCGATTGGAACGGGCAGTGAAGATGTATCACATTCCACCTTTAAATATTTTGCCTTTATGACCGATTCAAAATTTTCTTCTGGGGAAAGAATTTCCCTGTGGGCGGTCCTGGTCATCGCCTTCCTGGGTCTTGCTTATGCCCTCATGCTTGTGAAACAGGTCCTTAGTGCAAGTCAGGGCACTCGCAAAATGCAAGAGATTGCTCGGGCGATTCGTGAAGGAGCCAATGCCTATTTAAAACGTCAGCTGACCACTGTCACCTGTCTTATTTTCTTTCTGGTCTTTTTGCTTTATTTTACCAAGGCCCAGCAAGATGGCGATTGGCATAGTCCTTTTGCCATTGGACGAGCTCTTGCCTTTTTAATTGGCGCCCTCTTTTCGGCAACGGTAGGTTTTGTCGGAATGCGGCTTGCCACCTCTGGAAACCTTCGTGTGGCCGCAGCAGCCCCCGTCGGATTTGGAAAAGCCTTAATGCTGGGATATCGAACAGGAACCATTACAGGAATGTTGACGGACGGCTTGGGTCTTCTCGGCGGAACGATTATTTTTATGACTTACGGCGAGCATGCTTATGAAGCCCTTTTAGGATTTGGATTTGGAGGAACTTTGCTGGCTCTTTTTATGCGTGTGGGAGGAGGAATTTATACCAAGGCAGCGGATGTTGGAGCTGATCTCGTCGGAAAAATTGAAAAGGATATTCCAGAGGATGATGCCCGCAATGCCGCAACCATTGCAGATAATGTAGGTGACAACGTCGGAGATTGTGCAGGAATGGCTGCGGATATTTTTGAATCTTATGAAGTGACGATTGTCGCGGCAATGATTCTAGGCTGGGCCTCTTTCGGACATAAGGGAGTCATTTTCCCCATTTTAGTCCGAGCCATTGGGGTCATCGGTTCCATTATTTCCACTTATCTTGTCCGAGCTGGAGACAAAGGGGATGTCGGTCAAGCCATGAAATCCATTAATTTTGGCTTTATCATTGGTTCTTTTATTTCTATCGTTGGATTTATCCTTCTTGGCTTTCTCTATTTAAGATTTGGTCCAACACTCGTCAACAGCACTGCCACATGGGAAAACATTCGTCATTTACCCTCATGGATCAATTTTGGAATTGAAGGGCTCGATATGAGGCCTGCCTATACTTGTCTTATTGGAGTGATTTTATGTGTCCTCCTTAATCGAATTACAGAATACTTCACAGGGACTGAATATAACCCCGTCAAAAACGTCAAGAAAAACTGCTCCACTGGACATGCCACGAATATTATCGAAGGCTTTGCTTTAGGCTATGAATCAGCCTTCTGGACTGCCATCATTCTATGCGTAGCCATTTTTGGTTCAGTCATGATTTATTGGGGAACCAGCGCCATTTTTATTGCGTATGGTGTTGCGATGTGTGGAATTGGAATGCTAACGCTCACAGGGAACACGATCTCCATGGACGTCTTTGGCCCTGTTGCTGACAACGCCAATGGCATTGCAGAAATGGGATTTGACCGTAAAGAAATGGGTGAAGCAAGCTACAAAACCTCCCGTCAAATTTTGGCTGATCTGGACGCTGTTGGAAATACAACCAAGGCCGTTACCAAGGGAGTGGCGATTGGATCTGCCGTCATTGCCGCCGTTTCTCTTTTTGCCTCTTTCATCACAGTCATCGGATCGGGTGGCCAGGGTGAAAATCAAATTTTGCCCGTATCTTTATTTGAAAAAATTGCTGGGCTTCTGACTGTATCCAATCCAAAGTTTTTGATTGGAATGCTCATTGGAGGCTCCGTTCCATTTCTTTTTTCATCGATGCTTCTTCGTGCGGTAGGACGAGCTGCTTACCTTATTGTCAATGAATGCCGAGTTCAATTTCGAGATAAAGAAATCTGGGCAGGAACAAAAAAACCAGCTTATGGAAAAGTCGTAGCGATCTGCACAGCTGCGGCACAAAAAGAACTCATCGGACCTGCTACTTTAGGGGTCTTTACCCCCATTCTTGTCGGATTTACTTTGGGCCCCATTGCCCTTGCCGGTTTTTTAGGAGGATCGATTGTGGTGGGTCAACTGGTCGCTTCCTTTATGTGCAATGCGGGCGGCGCCTGGGACAATGCGAAAAAAATGGTTGAAGATGAACCTCGAGATCTGGAAAAAAATACGGGCAAAGGAAGTGAAAAACATAAAGCAAGTGTTACAGGAGACACCGTGGGCGATCCTCTCAAGGATACTGCGGGCCCGGCCATTAACCCTCTCCTTAAAGTCATGAACATGGTTTCCGTTCTAACCGTTCCTCTGATGGTTGCTTATGACAGTAAAATTGTTCAAACGGTCAAAGAAGGAGCCCAAGAATCAGGGTTTTCACTTCCAGAGCGCTTCATGACAAAGGGAATCGATCTTACCTGGATCATCGCAATTTTTCTTTCAATGGCCTTTATTTTCTGGGCGATTTGGCAGTCTAAACGGCAGTCCCCGGAGTTCGAATAAAAAATGAAACCTCTGAAAAGGCTTAAAAAACGCTTGACTTTTTATATACAAAAATGTTACTTTTCCCTTGGTTTCAGTGGTCGATGAGCGATGAGAGAGCGGTTTTGTTGCTTGAAAAGAGCAACGGGTCGAAAGGCCAGGGCCGTGGTAGCCTTTGGTTACTGAGCGTTCCGACGGGGTTGGGACGGTCCCATCACCTGTTTGAGTTCGTGCAAGCGGACGCCTTAAAGAGGCTCGCTTTTAAGCGAGCAAACAGGTGGTGGAACCAAGCTGAGTAAGAGAAAGTGAAAGTTTATACCCAACCTGTCACACTCTGGATAGGTTGGGTTTTTTATTGGGAGAAAACCCCAACGGCAACGAGGAACGAGAGACGAGAGACGAGGGACGAGGGAAGCAAAAGCATAAAGACAGCTCGAGGCTCGAAGCTCGAGGCAAAAGCAAAAGAAAAGACAAAAACTGAAAAAGTATTTGCCTCGAGCCTTGAGCCTCGAGCTACGAGCCAGTCAGAGGGACGAGGAAGGACGAAAAATGAAAACGTTGAAGTTTTCTAAGGCATTTAGTGTGATTGAGATTTTATTTACTCTCTCTATCATTTTAATTCTCGCAAGTCTTTTGATGAGTTCTCTTCACAGCGTCCACGCCAAAGCTCGACAAGGAAAGTGCATTAACAATCAATACCAGCTTGCAAAAGCGCTTTTGATGTTTGCCGTTGATTATGAAAAATTTCCAACGACATTAGGTTATCTTGATCAAAGATATTTATCACCTGATTCAGAAGATCTAACGTTAGAAGCAGCCGAAACCACTTTTACATCGGTTTATTACGATAACGTCTTAGCATTAAAAAGATGTCCCGAAGTTGAATTAAACAATCCATCAGCAAATTCTTATGGGCTCAACATTTACATTACCAACCAAAATCTCACGGCGGTACCAAACCCATCTGAAACCGTATTAACTGCCGACAGTGATGTCCTCTATATTGAAAGCGCGGACCAAGCCGCCAAAAGGCATGCGGGAGGCACCATTTCAAGCTTTGCAGATGGCCACGTAGAATGGCTCCGTGAGCTTAAACCCATCACAGCCCTTACCACTCCCTCTGAACCAGTGCCTGAACCTGAATCCACACCGCCTCCACCGGCTCCTACTCCTGTGTTCAGTTTAAATAATGGTACCGTCGTTTTAAATCAGGATGCCTCCTCACACGTCACTATTTTAAGTGTGCCGATTGCAGATCAAGGGCAAAGCAATTGGTTTGAGGTGTATGTAGACCTTCTGGTCACGCTTCCTGGAGGAGAACAGATTGTTTATAATTTGCTTCACAATGAACATGGTGTCACGGGAGCCATGAATCGTAGCCAATTGGAAGGATTTTCATGGGATAGTTCGGTGTTGGAACAAGACTCTAGAATTGATATGAGAGGAACAACCAAAAGCTGGTCGAAAGAGACTCAAACAACTGGTAATGGAAAATCCCAAAAATCGCAAGTGGTATGGACCTCTCAGATTAATGCTCAATATGACTCCCAAAATAATTTTGAAAGCCAAGTCTGGGTCCTTAAAAATGGAGATGTGGTTCCAACCATCCCTGGATCATGGAATCAAATCAGTATTAATCAGCAGGTAGCCCCTTATGTCCAAACAGGATCGGATGGATTGGAACATATCAACATTGGAGATAATCAGGTTATCTACTTTTTTGAATTGGGAGAAACGAGCCCTTACAATGCTGACGGGACGGTTAATTCTAATTACTCCATAAACGATTTAGTCGTACTCATGGATGTAAATACCGTGTGAAAGATCATCGTTAATTTAAAATTCAAAAATCAAAATGCAAAATGACATATTAAAATCCAAAATTTATAATACGATTGCGAGAGAGGCATTTTAAATTTTACATTGTCATTTTGATTTTTGATTTTTAAATTTTGGTATTCGAGCCAACTTCCCGATTGACACAAACTCCACAGTTTGTTAGCTTTTTTCACTCTAGGTTTTATTTAATCTAAAACCCTATACTATAAAGACAAAAAAATCTATGGAACAAAAGCCAACGGAACACCATCAAGAAGAAGCTCTTTTAAAAAAGATTCGCTCTAAAGAAGAAGAAATTGAGAAATCGATTTCAGAACTTAGAAAATCATCTGCTAAGAAAATCGAAGACGTCCGTTGTCAAACTCAAGAAGAAGTTCAAAAGGCTGAAGTGAAAGCCCAAGAAGAAGCAAGGCAATATGAAGCTTTACGCAAAAAAGCCTTTGCCTTATCCAATGATAAAATTCTCTCTGACGCCAAAAATCAGGCTGAAATCATTCGAGAAAAAGCATCTAAAAATTTTGACTCAGCTTTAAACATGATTTTATCTCAGGTTCTTCCTCGTTCTGAAGAAAAGAACCTTCAAAAAACCAAGGTGACACTCGGAGTAGCCTAATGATTGCACCGATGAAAAAAATAATGGTGGTGGGTCCGAAAGCCCTTTCGAATGAAGTGGTCCGCGTCCTTCAAGATTTGGGAACGGTCCATCTCACCCAGACAGAGGGCCTTGAAAAATTGGCTTGGGATGGAACCAGTTCTGAAACACTGTCGCGCCAGGAAAAACTTCTTTCAAAATTGGATACACTTATTTCAATTCTTTCTCCTTTACGCTTGAATGCTTCTCAAGCATCCCTGTCTTCGTCCAATCATGAGGAATGGATAAACCATTTATCGGAAAAATGTAGTGAACTCGTCCAAAGAAAACAAAACTTAACAGATGAGTTTTCAATATTAGAAGCCTATCAGGGAACGTTTAAAAATCTCATCCCTCTCTTACAACCTCTTGAAGGAAGCCAACATTTTGAAGCCCTGGGCTCCATAGTCGGAAAAATGGAAAAGAAAAAAATTGAGGCTTTAGAAAAAGAGATCGAGACGCTTTCACCAGGGAAAATTCTTATTTTTAAACGAGAGCTGGACGGGGAAACATTAGGGGTCGTTCTCGCCTATCCTAAATCTCAAGCGGGATTGATCCGCTCTCTCCTGAATCGATTTGGCTTAAACGAACTCAAAGTTCCTTCCTCTCTTTCTTCCTATCCTCTTCAAGAAGCCGTCATAAAAATGGAAGAAAAATTGAAGGAAATTCCTAAAACCCTTCAGCAAATCGAGGAAACACTTCGTGAAATTGCCAATCAGAATTTTCACGCCCTCAAGCTATATCAGGCTCAACTCGAAGATGAAACAACGGTTCATAAAGCAATGAAAGATCTGGGACAGACCCAAAAAGCCTTTATCATCAAGGGTTACAATCCAGCAAAATCCATTTCTAAGCTTGAAAAAATGCTCAATGAACGCTTTAAGGGATCGATCCATCTTGAAGTTCAGGATTGCCATGAAGCACCTGTCCTTTTAGATAATTATCGCTTCTTTAAACCATTTGAACTTTTTATCAAAGTCTTAAGACCTCCGAAATATAGCTCCATTGACCCGACACCCTATTTTGCTTTATTCTTTCCAATTTTTTTTGGAATGATTATGGGGGATATCGGCTACGGACTTGTTTTTTTCATTCTGGGACTCATTTTAAGACTGAAAACAACACAAGAACTTCTCAAACATGTCGGAGAAATTATTCTTATTTCTTCCACTTACACCATCCTCTTCGGGATTGTCTTTGGGGAATGTTTTGGGGATTGGCTTGAAAAAAAGGAAATCATCCATCCCCTTAGAATGCACTTAGGCTCTACAGAAATTGTCTGGGATCGCCTCCACTCCCTGGTCCCCCTTCTTATCTTGGCGATTGCAGTCGGTGTTTTTCATGTCACCTTAGGATTTGTTCTAAAACTCATTCAATCCATCAAGCACCGTCATCATCATGAAGTGATTGAAGTCATCGCCATTCTCATCAGTCTTGCCAGTCTTTTCACATTGATTGGAGTCCTCGCCCATCAAGTTCCAACTTTAGCCAAAATTCCTTCCGTTATTTTGCTTCTGATTGCGGTTCCCCTTCTCATTTTCATGAAAGGCCCCATGATGTTGATGGAGCTTTTATCCTTTGTAGGGAACATGCTCTCTTATGCCCGTTTGATGGCTGTAGGGGTTGCAAGTGCATATCTGGCCTTTGTCGGAAACATGCTGGGAGGAATTGTTGGAAATGTGATTTTAGGAGCGATCATTGCCATTTTATTTCATATCATCAATATGGTGTTGGCTTTTAGCCCAACCATACAGTCAGCACGTCTTCACTACGTAGAATTCTTTACAAAATTCTATGATTCGGGAGGACGGCTTTATCAACCCCTTTCAAAAAAGCGGGTTCAAGTGTAATTTAAAAACTCAAAAAGGAGAATAAAGAAGATGAGAAAGTTAGTCTGGATCGGTGCACTACTCAGTATGTTGTTCATTGTGGCGTCACAACCTCTTTTTGCCGAAGCAGAAGGAAAAGAGGGAGTTTCAATTGAAAAGAAAGAAAAATCAGAATCCAGTTTAGGGTTTAAAGCGATCGCTGCTGCTTTAGCTGTGGGCCTTTCCGCTCTGGCTTCCGGTCTTGCGCAGGCAAGAATTGGAGCAGCAGCCGCCGGTGCTCTTGCAGAAAAGCCAGAACTCGTTGGATCCGTCATTATTCTTGAAGCGATTCCAGAGACCATGATTATTTTAGGGTTCGTTGTCGCTGTTTTAATTATTTTCGTTTTGTAAACTTAAGGATTGAATACTATGTCCATCGAATCGATGCTTTTAAGTTTAGAACTCGAGGCTGAAAAAGAAAGAAAAAAAATAGAAGAGGAAACTGAGCTTGAGATCAGCCAAATCAAAAAGGATGCCCAAGTTCGTATTGCAAAAAACCATGAAGAAATGATGGGATCTGTAAAACGGGCGATGGACATTGAAGAGGCGAGAGAGATGGGGCAAGCAAAATCCCAAGCCAATCGCATCCTTCTTGAGGCCCGTCAAAAAGAGATTGAGCGGGTTTTTGATCAAGCAAAGCAAAATATTCATCAGCGATCTCAAGCTCCTGATCGTTCAGAACTTTTAGGCATTCTCATTCAAGAAGCACTTAAGGATGTATCAGGTAAAGTGATGGTAGAAACAGCTGCTCAAGACATTCAATCCGTTCAAGAAATATTAAAGAAACTTAAAGTGGAAGCCGAGACGAAACCTAATTCAAAGATTACAGGTGGGATCATTCTCAAAACGCTTGATCATCGTCTTCAGATTGAAAATACTTTAAGTGGCCGTCTTTCTAAAGCTGAAAATTCCTTAAAAGTAGAAGTCGCAGAGAAATTGTGGCCAAACAAATAGTTCAAAGTTCAAAGTTTAAGGTTTAAAGTTGAAAGACAAAAACGAGAGCGCCGATTTTTGGCCCTAGAACTTTAAACTGGTCCTGGAATTTTAAACTTTTTTTAGCTTTTTTTCTTTAAACCTTAAACTTTAAACCATGTTTTCTGACCATGTTTTCCGAGGGTAAGATGTTATTTAAACAAACCAGTTCCGATTACAGCTATCTTAACGCACGGGTTCGTGGAATGAAATCCGCATTATTCCAAAACTCTGACTTTCAAGAACTGATTCGCTCAAAAAATCTTCAAGAAGCGGTTGAGATTCTAAAAAATAAACATCTTGCGTCCTATTTAAACAATCCCAGTCACGAGATTTCTCTTGAAAGGGTCGAAGAAGCCTTAAGACGAGATTTGTGTCAAATCACTCAAACCCTTCTCAACAGTTTAGAGGGCCGTCCTAAAATACTTTTTGAAACCCTTCTTCTCTTTTGGGATATGGAGGCCATTAAAACAGTATTGCGTGGGAAGTTTTCCGAAAGAGATCCAGATGAAATTTTAAGTTCAACATTTCCTGTAGGCCGTTTGAACGAGGCTCTTCTTAAGGAGCTTTCAGGAGCCGCAAATGTCAGGAGTGTGATTGAGATTCTAATCACATGGAAATCCATCTTCTCTAAATCTCTTGGAAAAGTTCTGTCTCAATTCGAAGAAACACAAAATTTATTTATTCTTGAAAGCACCCTCGAAAAAGATTTTCTTAATCAAATCAATCAAACCCTTCAACACCTTTCCCTGAACGAATTATCCTTGCGAAAAATGATGAATGATCTAAAAGACATTTTTAATGCCCGCTCTTCCCTTCGTATTCGCGGTCAAGAGCTCACCCTCGACCAAACCCTTGAATACTACTTAGACAAAGGGACCCATTTAGGAAAAGGACAGTTTATCCAAATTGTTCAATCAGAAACGAGCGAATCTGCATGCCATTTGATCGCGTCCATTCTCATGATATCTGAAAAACCTAAAGATGAAGTTGAACTTGAAAGAATCTTAGATCAACGCCTTTTTAAAAACGGGATGCGTTCATTTCTAGGAGATCCTTTAGGATTTGATCTCTTATTGGGCTTCCTCTTCTATAAAATTGCTGAAGTCCGTAATATTCGTCTGATCCTTCGAGGGAAGAAAACCAATATCAGCATGGGCAAACTGGAGAAGGAACTTTTAAATGTCTAAGATCAAATTGAGCATGATTACCCAAGGGGATTGGGCCAGCGGCTTTCGTTTGGCGGGAGTCGATGTCAGACAAGTTAAAACCCCTCAAGAAGCTCGAAGTCTGATTCAAAAATTTATTGACAACGCTGAGCCTTCTCTCATTGCCATTGAGGAAGATCTTTATCCTTTGGAAGACAAAAAATTGCAAAAACATTTGGAAGAAAAACCATTCCCGGTTCTTCTTTCATTACCCAAAGTAGAAATGGAGAAGGCGCAAGATCAAGAAGGATACGTTTCCGAACTTGTTCGTTCTTGCATTGGATATTATGTAAAGCTAAAATGACACTTTAGCAATAAAAAACGATTGCGAATTTCGGATTTCGGATTGCGGATTTTAGGAATAATTTTTTAAAAACTAAGAATTAACGTTCCTTTTTGAATCCGAAATTCGAGATCCGAAATCCAAAATTATATTAAGGAGTAATTTATGAGTGGTACCATCGCTAGAATTGCCGGTCCTGCAGTCATCGGAAGAAATCTTGAAGGGGCCAAGATGTATGACATTGTTCGAGTCGGTAAACTAGGCCTTTTGGGCGAAATCATCCGTTTAGATGGTGAAACGGCCTTTATTCAGGTTTATGAGGATACTTCCGGTCTTTTTATTGGAGAACCCATTGAGAATACGGGACTTCCCCTCATGGCTGAACTTGGGCCCGGCCTCCTTTCAACCACTTATGATGGAATTCAAAGACCTTTGGAGATCATCCGGTCTAAAGAAGGTGACTTTATCTCCCGCGGTGTTTTTGTCGATGCCCTTTCCAAAGAAAAAAGATGGGCCTTTAAACCTAAAGTAAAGATCGGTGATAAGGTTTCAGTCGGCGACATCGTTGGAGAGACTCAAGAAGGTCCTTTTATCCATAAAATCATGCTTCCCCCTGAAATAAAAAAAGAAGTAACAATCTCTGAAATAGCAAAAGAAGGTTCTTACACCATTGACCAGGTCGTCTGTAAATTTCAGGAAGGGGGTCAGCTGACCATGATCCAACGCTGGCCTGTTCGAAGCCGGCGTCCCTATCAAAAGAAGCTTGATCCAAATGAACTTTTTATCACCGGTCAAAGAATATTTGACACGATGTTTCCAGTGGCTCTCGGAGGAAATGCTTCCATTCCAGGGCCCTTTGGATCTGGAAAAACAGTCGTCCAACAAACTTTGGCTAAATATTCCAGCGCTGACATTATCATTTATATTGGATGTGGAGAACGCGGGAATGAAATGGCTGATGTCTTACATGAATTTCCAGAACTCACTGATCCAAGAACTGGACGGCCTTTGATGGAAAGAACTGTTCTTGTCGCCAATACTTCAAATATGCCGGTCGCTGCTCGAGAAGCCTCCATCTATACAGGGATCACCATGGCAGAATATTATCGCGATATGGGCTATAACGTTGCGGTGATGGCCGACTCTACTTCCCGATGGGCTGAGGCCATGAGAGAAATATCATCCCGTTTAGAAGAGATGCCTGGAGAGGATGGTTACCCAACCTATCTTGGAACTCGCTTAGCCGCTTTCTACGAAAGAGCTGGGCGAACCGTTTGCTTTGGGAAAGAGGGTCGAATCGGATCTGTCACCATTGTTGGAGCTGTTTCACCTCCTGGCGGTGATTTTTCTGAACCTGTGACCCAAAGCACTCTAAGAATTGTAGGAACTTTTTGGGCACTGGATGCCGGGCTTGCAAACCGACGACATTTTCCAGCCATCAACTGGGGTAAAAGCTACAGCCTTTATCAGGAACATCTCCATGGATGGTTTAAAACCAAGGTTCATCCAGATTTTAGCAAGGTTTGCCAAGAGATGATGGGAATCCTTCAAAAAGAGAATGAACTTCAAGAAGTCGTTCAACTGGTCGGACCGGACGCTTTACAGGATAATGAACGTCTCGTCATTGAAGCCGGTAAAATGCTTCGCGAGGATTTTCTTCAGCAAAATGCCTTTTCAGAAATTGATGGATACTGTCCGATGGAAAAGCAGTATGGAATTTTAAAAGCGATCATCACCTTCTATCAAAGAACATCAGACCTCCTCAAACACGGAGGAACCATTGAAATTGTTTTAGAGTCCCCTTTCCTGGAAAGGATCGGCCGACTCAAAGATGTCCCTATTAAAGAATGGTCAAAGACAATTGAGCAATTATTAAAGGAGATTGAAGCGTGGAACTTGCAACCCGTCACTACAAGTCTGTAAATTATATCTCTGGTCCCCTTCTTTTTGTCGAAGGAGCGAAAGACCTTTCTTATGGAGCCTTGGTGGATATTTTACTCCCCGATGGAACCAAGCGAGGGGGTCAAGCCATTGATGTTTCTGAAAAATTTGCCGTCATTCAAATTCTAGAAGAAACACGAGGTCTTGATTTAGCCAATACCTCCGTTTCACTCCGTGAGCATGTCGCGAGAATTGGAGTTTCAAAAGAAATGATTGGACGACGTTTCAATGGAATTGGGGAACCTATTGATAATCTCGGCCCGATTGTCCCTGAAAAACGCCTCAGTTTAGCAGGACTCCCAATGAATCCTACGGCCCGTGAAAAACCAGCCGAATTTATTCAAACAGGCATTTCAACCATTGATGGGCTCAATACATTAGTGCGAGGACAAAAACTCCCTATTTTCTCAGGGGCAGGATTGCCCGCAAACGAAATCGCAGCCCAAATCGTCCGCCAGGCTCGTGTTCTTGGAGAGTCTGAAGAATTTGCCGTTGTTTTTGCAGCCATGGGAATCACCATGCGTGAAGCATCTTTCTTTATTAAAGACTTTGAAGAACAAGGAGCCCTTTCTAAGACAGTTATTTTTCTTAATCTTGCCGACGATCCTACGATCGAACGTCTCTTAACACCACGCTGTGCGCTCACCGTTGCAGAATATCTTGCTTATGAGCACGACTACCAAGTTCTCGTCGTCCTCACGGACATGACAAACTATTGTGAAGCATTGCGAGAAATTGGAACTGCCCGAGAAGAAATTCCAGGCCGCCGTGGCTATCCTGGTTACATGTACACGGATCTTGCTACCCTCTACGAACGAGCTGGAAATATTAAAGGGAAAAAGGGCTCCATTACTCAAATCCCTATTTTGACCATGCCAGATGATGACATCACCCATCCCATTCCAGATCTCACGGGTTATATCACCGAAGGCCAAATTGTATTATCACGCCAACTGCATCGTGTGGGGATTTATCCTCCCGTCGATGCCCCCCGCTGCCTTTCTCGATTAATGAACAGTGGTATTGGCGATGGTAAAACGAGAAATGAGCATCGGGAACTAGCAAACCAGCTCTATGCTGCTTATGCCAATGGAAGAGATTTACGAAAGCTGGTCGCCATCATCGGTGAAGAGGCTTTAACGGATCTCGATAAAAAATACCTTCGATTCTCAGATTATTTTGAAAAAATATTCATCAATCAGGGCATGACCAATCGATCGATCGAGGACACCTTAAATCTCGGGTGGAATCTTCTCTCGAAAAACTTGCCCAAAACTGAATTAAAGCGAATTCAGAAAAAGCACATTGATCAATATTACGGCGAACGCATGGAAGAAATTTACGGAGTGAGGGTTTGAGCACAACGATCAGCGCTACACGAATGAACCTTCTGGCCTTGAAAAATCAGGCCAGTCTTGCCAAGCAAGGGGTCGATTTACTTAAGAAGAAACGCGATGCCCTTGTCATGGAATTCTTCACTGTTGTGAAGCAAACACTTCAATCCCGGCAAGAACTCTCTAAAGAAATGGGCGTTGCCTATGAATCTTTAAATCTCGCCCAAGCCATTGAGGGCAAAGGAGCCATTGAATCGGTTGCCATGGCAAGTCAAAGACTCATCACTTTAGAAAACACTCTTAAAAACGTGTGGGGAGTCAAAATTCCTGAATTTCAGGAAGAAAATTGGACCCGTCGTCCTCTTGAACGGGGTGTGAGCCCTCGCACTCTTACCGCTCGCACACATCAAACCGCACTCTCGTTTGAAAAACTCACAGCTCTTCTGGTCAAGATTGCGTCTATCGAAACTCGACTCAGAAAATTGGGGTTTGAGATTAAGAAAACAACGCGTCGTGTCAATGCCTTAGAACAAATCATCCTCCCTACCATGAGCACTCAAATTCGCTTTATTCGAAGCGTTATTGAGCAAAGAGAACGGGAAGACACCTTTCGTCTTAAAAAAATTAAGCTCAAACTTGAAAGGAAGAAAGAATCCTAACTCATTCCTAAAAGCTAAGTTAGGTTTCTAAAATAAAACTTTATCAAAACAAAAGGGGGGAATTCTGGTATAATACAACAAATGTTTCTTCTTACCTGAAAATTTTATTCCTTAAGGAATAATGAGATTGTGTAAGAAGGGGAGGAATGGCAGCATGGATGACTGTATCTTTTGCAAAATGTCCCAAAAAAAAATCCCTTCCCGAATTGCTTATGAAGACTCCTCTTTATTTGCCTTTTATGATGTCCATCCCCAAGCGCCCATTCACATTTTAATCACCCCTAAAAAACATATCGCTCGAATTTATGATCTCCATCCACCTGAAGGTCTTGTTTTAAGTGAAATGATTTTTCTAGCAAATCAACTTGCAAAAGAAAATAAAATTGACAAGAATGGATATCGCCTTGTCATCAACTGCAACCCTGAAGGAGGTCAAACAGTCTATCATATCCATCTGCACCTTCTAGGCGGTCGCGACATGAAATGGCCCCCGGGGTAAAATGAGCCCACATCTTTTTTTCTTCCTCTTACTTTTATCGATTGCCATCATTGGCGGATGGGTTTTGATCATCAATGCCATTTTGGAAAAGAAAAAAAAATCTCAAAAAACGTATGAAGATCCTGTTAAGAAACATTTTGAAGATAACCCTCTTAAAATCGTCCTTCAATCCCTAAAAGATCGCTTAACCGTTTTATATCAATGCTTACAATGTCAAGGAAAACAATATGAAGCATTCCCTTTTGACGAGGACATTTTTGAAGTTTTTTGTAAAACGTGCGGTCTTAAAAATTTCTATCATGTGGATTTTCTAGCTGGCCTTCATCGCCCTACGAAAAAAACAAAAAGCCCCTGGCCTAAAAAATGGTTAAGGAATCGAATCACCACTCCCTGTCTTCATTGTAAAAATAAAGAGCATGCTGACTTTAGGTTGACCATGGAGGTAAAATACAAATTCAGTGGTTATGCAGACAAAAAAAAGATGATTCTTTACTTCAGTTCATGTAAGGCTTGCGGATTGATGAATTTCTTTGATCGAGATCGAGGGGAGAACCATGGCACTTAACTTCACACTTTTTAATCTCATGGCAGAACATTTTGAATGTACACTCTGTCATGGAAAAGATGCCGTCACACGATTCTTTAGTTATGGTCACAGCGAAAATGCCTGTGTCTCGTGCAAAAACTGTGGCTTCACCAAAATTTATGATTACCACACTCAGGATGCAAAATATTCTATTTTGAAATAAACATGAAAATCCAGTCATGAAAATGAGACGTTGTTACTGGCTATTCCCCTCCTTTGTACCCCAAAGGGGAGGAACTCAATTTTCATCCACTTGGGTGGACTGAAAGTTCATGATGACAAAAATCAAAATGACAATGACAATGTAAAACTTAAAATGTCTCCCTTGCAATAGCGATAGAAATTTTGGATTTTAGTCTGTCATTTTGCATTTTGATTTTTGGATTTTGAATTAAATGAAATGTACCCCTTTCAAAATTCTCTTCGCAACATTAAATAATCTCTGATCGGAAGTAATAAATAGATCCGTCTTCGCTAAATATCCTGATGCAAGTTGAACGGCGTCAAGTGTCTTCAATGCATTTTTCTTAACCCATCCAACGGCTTCACGCTCAAGATCAGCCCCCCAGATGACTTTACTAAAAAAATCAAAATCTTTACGAATCTCTCTCTGAAGCCACTCGGCTTGAGTCATACTCATTTTTTTCTCGTGAACAAGTCGAAAAATAATTGCATGAATTTCTATCCAACAAACGGGAGAAACAACAATTTCAGACACCTTTTCCAATAGACCCTGAAATTCATCCGACCCTTCCTCTTCAACATATTTTTTAAATAGCGAAGAGGTATCAATAAAGGCCCTCATCTTTTCTCTTCTCGACATTTAACCGTAGTCTTAGAAAAAGAAACCCCTTTCAAGGTCATCTTGTTAATCTTTCTTTTCCAGACAGGCTGCTGAATATTTTCACAATGAGAAATGATATCTGCTACCGGGACATTTCTCTTAAGAACGATGATCCTCTCTCCCTCCTCAATTTTTTTCAAATAATTTGAAAAACCATGCAGCAGTTGCCTTACGCTCACCATCACCATGACTTTTCCCTTTCTAACCTCCATTTCTAACTGCGCCGAGTTAAACCCAGAATTTGCAATAGGCCGCGGAATTCGACGCAAGATCTTGGCCACCTTGGCCTTCAGAAAGCCTCGACATACTGGTACAGTATGGCTACGTTTTCTTCAGGCCAATCTGGCTCAAGCTCTTGCGTCTCGGTTCTCGCGTCTATTGCAAAATCTGGGTTAAACAGAAATAGAGATTCAATCTTAAGAAAAGTATAACAATTTGTATTACAGTTTGTCTAATAAAAAATTTGGGTCAAATCTTTCTAACTCCTGATATAATCTCACTTAAACCAAAAGGTTTGCTATGCTTAAAAAAAATCTGATCATTCTTACAGGACTCGTTCTTTTCATATTCTCAAAAATAGCCTTTACCGATTCTGTGGATACTTCCAACCCCTCGGAGAAAACTAAAAATATGAACATTCCAAAAACGGAAGATGAATGGAAAAAAATTCTGACCCCTGAACAGTATGATGTCTTACGTCAAAAAGGGACTGAAAAACCCTTTAGCGGAAAATACAACTTGCATTTTGAAAAAGGCAAATACGTTTGTGCGGCCTGCGGGTATGAACTCTTCGATTCAGAAAGAAAATTCGAATCCCATTGCGGCTGGCCTAGCTTTGATCAAGAAATTGCTGAAGGGCGTATCAAGGAGGTCAAAGACAGCTCTCATGGCATGGTGCGGACCGAAATTCTCTGCGGTCGATGCGGAAGTCATTTGGGACATGTCTTTGAGGATGGCCCCACGAAAACGGGTTTACGCTACTGTGTCAATTCTGTATCACTCGATTTTAAAGGCGAAAAAAAATCTAATCATCATTGAATCAAGAACTGGAAATACCTGAGCAAATTTTAATTTAAAATTCAAAAATCAAAACGCAAAATGACAACCTAAAATCCAAAATTTCTAATGCTATTGCGAGGGAAATATTTTTAAATTTTGATCTGTCATTTTGATTTTTGGTATTTGATTTTTGGATTTTTACTCACAACTCCCGCCGAAGGCGAGGCTCGCCAAGGGCGGCACAACTGATTCTTTATGCATACCCATCAAATTCAAAGTGTTTCACCTCTCGTTCACCCAGAAGATACTTCTGGAAAAACGATTCTTAGAAAAACCGATGTCGAACAATTTGGAGAATTCTTAGAGGATGCATCCCGCATGAGCGGAGGAAACGCGGATGCAGTCGTTTTCCCAGAAACCGAAGCCCAAATCTGTGAATACCTCACAAAAATCTATCAGTTAAAAAAAACCGTTACCATTGCAGGAAACCACACGGGACTCGTCGGAGGGGCTATCCCCATGGGGGGAGAAGTTCTTGCAACCCATTTTATGAATCAAGTTTTTCCTCAAAAAAACGAGAAGGTCTTGGAGATCATTCAAGGGAAAGACGAGCCTACCAACCTACCTTATCAATTCTATCTTAAAAGCACCCACGAAAATGAAATTCTTGCCGTAGTCCCTCCGGGACTGCGCCTTGGTGAATTTCAAAAAAGAATAGAAGAGCACTCTCTTTTTTATCCTCCTGATCCCACAGAATGGAACGCATTTTTAGGAGCCACTGTTTCAACCAATGCCTCTGGAGCCCGAACTTTCAAATATGGAGCAACAAGGGCCTATGTGCAATCTCTGCGCACGGTCTTAGCCCATGGATCGATTCTTCATATAGAACGAGGCAAAACATTCGCTAATTCACTTAACCAATTTGAAATACACCTTTCCACTCATGAAAAAATTAAAGTGGTGCTCCCGAATTTACTCATGCCGTCCACCAAACATGCTGCAGGATATTTCATCAAACCCCAGATGGATTTTATAGATTTGTGGATTGGTTCTGAAGGAACGCTCGGGGTCATTACCCAAATCGAGTTGAAACTGATTCCAAAACCTATAGCGGTGATGAGCGCCATTGTTTTTTTTCCAAGAACCTCTGATGCCATCCACTTTGTAGAAGACATCCGAAACCATTCCCATGAAACATGGGAAAACAAAGACCCCTACGGGCTTGACATCCGAGCCATTGAATATTTCGATCGAGAATCTTTAAACCTCTTAAGAAAAAATACTTTAGGGATTCGAATTCCCCAAGATAGTGGAAGCGCCATCTATTTTGAACAAGAGAGTGTTTCTACCATCAACCGTGAAACCCTTGAAGAATGGATGAACCCCCTTTTTGAAAACCGCTCTTTAACCGATCAGGAACGCCAAAATTTCCAAAGCCATCCTTTTGGGAAAATGATTCTCCTTCTCCAAGAAAAAGGCGTCTTGGATGACCTTGAACTTGCCTTTCCGGGTGAAGAAAAAGCTGGAAGGCGCTTAAAAGAATTTAGACATGCTCTTCCCGTAAAAGTGAATGAAATCATCGGCAAGTATAAAAGAGAAAGTAGCGTTTCTCACCTTCACAAAGTCGGAACAGATACGGCCACCCCCGACCCTTCGCTTTCAGACATGATCAGCCTATTCGAAGAAAAATTAAAACGAAGTGGAATCAAATATGTGATCTTTGGCCATATTGGAAACAATCATCTCCATGCCAATCTTCTTCCTAAAAATGAAACTGAACTTAAAAGGGCTAAAGAAATTTATCTTGAATTGTGCCTTGCTTCGGTCAAAATGGGAGGAACGGTTTCAGCAGAGCATGGAATTGGTAAAATGAAACACAGCTCTCTTGAACTTCTTTATGGTAAGAATGGATTGCAGAAATTGGCATCCATCAAGGAAGCCATTGATCCCTATGGTATTCTAGGAAGAGGAAATATTTTTCCCATGAAAATTTAGTTTCTGTAAATCCGCAATTCAAAATCCGAAATCTCTTTATTTGTACCTTTTCAACGCACAGTCTAGAATTCTCTCCAAAAACTCCAAATAAGACATCCCCTTCTTGGCAGCCGCCTCAGGCAAATCCTCGCCTTCAGCAATATAAGGGTTGGGATTAGCCTCCAAGACATAAACCTCATGATCCGGCGTCACACGCAAATCAATTCTGGCATAATCCCTTAAATTGAGCGCCCGAAAAGCCAAAGAGGAAACTTCTGAAATTTTAGCAATCAATTCGTCTGGCAAATCTTTTGGGAAAATACTGCGAATCCCCTTTTCTTCTCGGTAACGCATATCCCATTTTGCCTTAAAGCTGGCCACTTTAGGTTTATCTTTTGGAAAATTTGAAAAATCCACTTCAATGATGGGAAGCACCTGAAGTTCCGCTCCCCCCAATAGTCCCACATAAAACTCTCGTCCCTCGATATATTCTTCAACCAATGCATCCTGTTCAAGCTTCTCATGAACAAATTGAATTCTTTCGTTTAACGCCTCGTCATTTTTGACAATGGAGTTACCGCTGATTCCAATCGAGGAATCCTCTGTTAAAGGTTTAACGATTAATGGAAATCTTAAATCGGAGGGACGAAGTTCTAAACCTTTTCCACGAGGAAAAACAGCAAAGGCTGGAAATTTAATTCCATGATAAGACAAAATCTTTTTTGTGATTCCTTTGTCTTGAGCGTATAAAAGGCCGGTTGGACCACAGCCTGTATACTTAAGCCCCACCAATTCCAAAACAGCCGCAACATGCATTTCCATCATTGAATTATTTCGAAAAGATTCACAAATATTAAAGACAATATCATCCTGATATTCTAAGAGCGTATTAAAAAAATTTCTGACATCATCTTTTATCCCCAGAATACGAACCCGATGACCTGCCTTATTCAAGGCATCCTGAATATCATGTTCGACCTCACGTTCGGCTCCTGCAATCTCTTTAGAATTGGAATTTTCTGGAGAAATTTCTTGGGTAGAATTGGTTAGAATTGTGATATTTAATTTTTTCATAAAGCTCTTATATTTAATTTAGCACTAAAATCTATCGGACTCAAGTCAATCATGATAGGATAGTCAACGGTCGACAGACAACAGACGACAGAAAAGCAGAAACTGAAGAAGTATTTGCCTCGAGCCTTGAGCCTCGAGCTTCGAGCAAGTTATATGAGCGGAAATATTTTTGGACATCTTTTTAGAATTACGACCTGGGGAGAATCCCATGGAGGCGGCGTTGGTGTTGTCATCGATGGTTGCCCACCTCGTATTCCCCTTGATTTAGAGGATATTCAATATGAATTAGATCGTCGCCGTCCTGGACAAAGTAAAATTACAACGCCTCGTCAAGAAGAAGACCGCGTTCAAATTCTCTCAGGTGTTTTTGAGGGGCTCACACTAGGCACCCCTATTTCCATGATGGTGTGGAATAAAGATACCCGCCCTGAAGATTATTCAACCTTTAAAGACACCTTTCGCCCCAGTCATGCGGACTACACTTACCAGCAAAAATACGGAATCCGAAATTGGCAAGGCGGAGGCCGAGCCAGTGCCCGAGAAACCATCGGACGCGTTGCTGCAGGAGCCATCGCAAAAAAAATTTTAAAAGAACAATGTGGAATAACCCTTCTTGCCTACGTGAAACAAATCCACCAGCTCAGTTGTGAAATTGATCTGGGCACTCTTAATCATGAACAAATCGAGTCAAACATTGTACGATGCCCAGACTCTACCGTCGCAAAAAAAATGATCCACCTCATTGAAGAAACAGGTAGAGAAGGAGATTCCTTAGGGGGAGTGATTGAAGCTGTAGCAAAAAATATTCCCGTCGGATTAGGAGATCCTGTCTTTGACAAACTTGAAGCGGATTTGGCAAAGGCCGTGATGAGCCTTCCTGCGACCAAGGGATTTGAAATTGGATCTGGTTTTGCTGGCTCTCGAATGACCGGTTCCCAGCATAATGACCCCTTCTACATCGAACAGGGAAAAATTAGAACTAAAACCAATCGATCGGGAGGCGTACAAGGTGGAATTTCAAACGGCGAAGACATTGTTATACGAGTTGCTTTTAAACCCACAGCTACGATTAAGCAAATTCAAGAAAGTGTAAATATTAAAGGGGAATCGACTCAACTTTCTGCTCCCGGCCGTCATGATCCATGCGTTCTTCCAAGAGCGGTACCCATGGTAGAAGCGATGATGGCGCTTGTGTTGGTTGACCACTACTTGAGGCAAAAAGCTCAATGCGGATAAAGAAACAACATGAATCTGCCCGATGAATCGGGCGACTACACACTCACAACTTTACACTTAACGCTAACTTCTAAACCGGCGTATTTGGATCACTCTCCGGCAAAACAGCCAAGCTTTCTACAATTTTTTTCATCTCTTTTCCCGGCTTAAAATACGGAACATTTTTTGCTGGAATCTGAACTTCCTGCTCCGGCTTATTAGGATTCCTTCCAACCCTTGCATCACGATGCTTCACCATAAAAACACCAAAATTTCTGAGCTCAATTTTATCCCTTTTCCCCAAACTCTCAATAATATAATCCAGGGTTTTCTGGATGACTTCTTTGACTGAAATCTGAGCAACTCCTGTCTCATTTGAAATCCGAATCGCTAAATCTCGCTTTGTCATTTTGAAGCCTCCTTTTCAAAACTTTTTGCTTTCACTCTTCAAGTATCCAAAGTAAAAACACCTTAACGCAATTTATGCCCTAGAAAATAAAACCCTAACAAAATTCCAATCAACGCAAGTATCACAATCACAGGATGCCTCAACCACTGCATCCATTTTGAAAAAGTTCCCTCGCAATAAGCTTCGTACTTTCCCATCTGACCATTCATTAAAATAAATAAATTGTGCCACTGAGATTCCACTCTTTTCGTTTGAATCGAAGAAAAAGTCGAAAAATCTCTAATAGAGACAATTTGACTCATTAAACTCATCACTTCATCACTAAAATGGTGATTTAACTGCAAGATTTCACTAATATGGGCCTGACGTCGTGCAATCTCAGCCTT
The DNA here is from genome assembly GCA_016178055.1 of Chlamydiota bacterium. Lineage (NCBI taxonomy): Bacteria > Pseudomonadati > Chlamydiota > Chlamydiota bacterium. The sequence goes on from JACOUC010000046.1 coordinate 70,500, forward strand.
AATTCTTAAGAAATTTTCTTCACTGACTACAGAAATTTGATCATTTTTTGCCGAAGATTCCAAAATACCATGGAGTTCTTTCCATAGGCCCATAAAATCCTCGAGCAATTTAATTCTTCGCTCTAAGTCTTTACGGCCCAAGCTCATCCTATCATTCCTCTTTTCTGAAGAATAGCATGGGGTCTAAAAGGTGTCAAGGGTAAATCGGGAAGGGAAAATCCTAAAAATATCTTTGACACTTAAGGACTTATGTCATAAGATAGCCCTTAAAAATCCAAGAATCAAAAATCAAAGATCAAAATGACAATGCAAAATTTGAAATGTTTCTCCTGCGATAGTATTGAAATTTTTGGATTTTAGTATGTCATTTTGCATTTTGGTTTTTGGATTTTAAATTAAAAATGACGCGGGTCGTCTATTTTCATCCACTTGGGTGGACAAAAGCATTATGATTACCTCACTTAATCTCATGTTAAGTCAGGCAAAATAGGTAAACTCACTACTCCAAACTTAGTTACGTAGAAGGAGTTTCGTTTGAAGCGAGCACTCATCCGACGAAGGTTTACTTTGACATTGGGAATATTCGCTTTATTTTTTCTCTTCCATTTATCATCCTATTCTGAAACACAAATATCTGAAAAAGATTCTGACCCATCTCAAGCTAAAGCATTCATTGAAACACAAATTCAACTTGCAAAAAAAGCTTATAGAGCCCAACACTATCAAGAGGCTCGCTCTCAACTTGAAAAAGTTTTGGAAGTTGATCCTCAAAATTACGAAGCCCAGCAATGGATGCGTCGTGTTGAAAAATTTGTATCTGCAATCCCCCAAAATACTGTACAAGAAGAGACTTTAAAAAACAACTTACCCACCCCAGCTCTTCCAGAACCTTTAGCAGAATTTTCAACCTCAGATTCAACCGTTTCGACAACTGAAAATCCTATCTTTTACCCAAAGGATGTGTCTGAAGAAAAATCTCTTTCTGCCCCTGGCATTCCACTCACTCTAGAACAATGCATTATGATTGCACGAGCGAACAGTCTCTCTGTCAAAATTGCCCGTGAAGAAGCTCTCTTGGCCCAACTGAAAATCACCCCTGCCCGTCGAGCCCTCTGGCCCTCGGCCGATGTCTTTTGGAAGGAAACACGAGGAACCACTACGGGACAGGATTTTATTGGTCGAGAAATTACCTTAGAGGTCCAGAAACCTCTTCTCACCTGGGGAAAAAATAAGGCACTCTTCCTTCAAGCTAAAACCAACTGGGAAATTGCAAAACGTAATCTTCAGAAAGAAGTAACCGAGCTTGATTTTAAAGTTGAGCAGGCCTATTTCATCTTTGCTAACGCCTTAAAAGAAGTGACTGATTTAGAATCACTTTACAAGGATGCAAATAAGAGTCTCGCCATTGCAGAAAAAAGACGAAAACTTGAACTTTCAAGTGAGCTGGAATGGCTTAAATCAAAATCTAAGGTTGACGAAATTTTATATCGGCTCGAGGCAGCTAAAAAAGACCTTATCTTAGCCCAATTGACAATGTCCCAAATCATGGATCCAAGAGATCAAAATCCCTTCACAGTACGCACAAAACTTGGAGTTTATGGCCTCCAAACGAGCTTAGAGCAGTGCATTCAACTTGCCCTCAAAAGTCGATCTGATCTTGCCGTGAACGAATTTTTAATGGAATATAATAAACTGGGCCAAAAAATCAGCTCCAGTGAATACAAATGGAATGTAAACCTTGAAGGCAGTGCCGGAGTCAATGATGAGGCCTTTATTACGGAAGAACTTGAGCTTGAAAAAGAATGGTTCGTGGGCGTTAAAGTCACGAAGCCTTTTGGTTCCAATACCCTCGAAGATAATTTCATCGCTCAAAATAAAGTCCCCAGTGTCGGACAAACCACTGCAACAGAGTTTCAAAGCAATACCCTCAAGTGGTATTTTTGGAACAGCACAGCTAAAATTAACATCAAAGAATCGGATATCAAATACCTTAAATCCATTGATGAATATGTCAAAAAACGGAACTCCGTCATTTTTGAGGTCAAAAAGAACTTTTATGAATATGAAAAAGCAAGCCAGCAGCTCACGAATAACACCCAAAAGCTAAAGGTCGCGGATCGAGAATTCCAAATCTCTGTCGCCCGACTTGAGCTCAACGAAATCCTCGATTCCGAGCTCCTCGATACCCTGGATCGTTTCTCAAAAGCTAAATCAGAATATGGACAGGCCTCGACTGGCTACTACACGGCCATTGCTAATTTAAATAAATCCATGGGCCTAACGGATTATTTTGATCTTAAGCGAGGGTTAGAAGAAGCACCTACGGACGCAAACGAATGGAAAAAATTTATCAATGCCCCTGGCGAAGTAGGAAGCTTGCCCAATACCGCGGGTTATAAAGAAGTCATTGAAAAACTGGAAGGGAAAAAGCCTTGGTGGAAACTTTGGGGAAATAATTCTTCCGCCCCTCGCCAAGAACCCCAAACAACCCAACAACTCGTCGAGCAAACGCTTGAAGATGGGATTAAACTTTACAATGAAAACAAGTACCCAAATGCTTTAGCAAAATTTCAATCTGCTCAAAAGTTAGATCCTAATAATGCAAAAGCAAACGACTACCTAAGAAAAACGAAAATTAAATTGGAAATGGAAAAAGAGGATAAAATCAGTCGTGAGTCGTGAGAGGCACCACTCACCACTCACGACTCACGACTGTTTTCATAAAAGGAGCGTACTAAATGGCTAAAAAAAATCGTCTGACAAGAACTCTCATCATTCTTGTGATCGGTGTAGGAATCATTTTTGCACAAATAAAATACAAAGCTTTTACAAAGATTAAAGATTCTCTTTTTGCAAAGAAAAAGGAAGAAGCTAAGCCAGAGGAAAAGGGTGAAAAACCTGAAGAGAAGAAAGAAGGACCTAAAAAAGAGGGCGAAGCAAAACCTCAAGAACAGCAGGAACCTGTCAGTGTAAAGGTAACCAAAGCCCAAAAAACTGATTTCCAGGATATTTTGCCTGTCCTAGGGACCATTGAAGGAATTGCAGAAATCGATCTCAAATTTGAGGTGCCTGGCGTCATTGAGTTCTATAACTTTAAAGATGGAGATCGCGTCCGGCGAGGCGATGTGATTGCACGATTAGACAACCAAGACTCCCTGCTCAAGGTGAAATACCGAAAAGCAAAGTTGGAAGTTGCCGAAACGGCTCTTGAGGGCGCTCATAAAAAAATAGAAATGTATCAGCATCTTTATGACATTGGTGCCATCATCAAAGCCAAACTCGAAGAAGCCCAGATCGAGGTAGAAAATAAAACCAAGGAAGTTGAAGCGGCAAAGATTGAAGTGGAGTCCGCAAAACAAGAGCTTTCAAAAACTTATCTTAAAAGCCCCATTGATGGCGTTCTTGGAGCCCGTGAGGCTGAACCTGGAGAATATGTGACTTCAAACAATGACATTGTCAGTGTCATTGACACAACAGAAGTCTATGCAAAAATAGGGATTGTCGAGAAGGATATCAATAAAATTCAAGCCCAACAGATGGCAAAATTCACCATTGACAGTGCTCCCAATCGTTCTTTTGATGGAGAGGTTGTAACGATTACCCCTATGATTAAGGGTAAAAGCCGAACCTTAACGGTAAAAGCAAAAATAGCCAATGACGATAATTTACTCATTCCAGGGATGTTTACTCGGGGACTCGTTGTGGTCTTTAGTAAAAAGAATACTTTCTCTATCCCCATTAAGGCCATTGAAACTTCAGGGGAGCAATCCTTTGTATATGTTGCTGACGAAAAAAATATTGCCCATCAAAAACCTGTGAAGATTGGATATACGGCTATGGACGATGTACAAATCGATGAAGGAATCGAAGAAGGCGATTTGGTCATCACCGATACCCCAGTTAAATTGAAAGACGGAGCCCCGATCAAGATCACTGAAAAAGAAGAAGCCAGCGGTGAAGCCCCTAAAGGCGTGGGCGCTGAGGTTGGGGAAAAGGAATAAGACAGCTCGAGGCTCGAAGCTGGAGGCTCGAGGCAAATACTTCTTCCGTTTTTGCTTTTACTTCGAGCTTCGAGCCTCGAGCTGTTTTAAATAGCTTCTAGCATAAGGTCACTATGAGCATTGCAGAGTTTTCAGTCAGAAAACCCGTTACGATCATGATGATTTTCTGCGCCATGATCTTCTTGGGAGTTGTCTGTGTATCAAAACTTCCTCAAGAGCTGTTGCCCGAAATCAGTTATCCACAACTTACGGTGGTAACCACCTATGCCAATGCAGCCCCTGAAGAAGTCGAAACACTGATTACAAAAGTTATTGAGGAATCGATTGCCACCGTCAGAAATCTGACCCGTATTCATTCCAGCTCCAAAGAAGGAATATCGCTTGTCACGGCTGAATTTACCTGGGACACCAACATGGACTTTGCAGCCTTGGCGATGCGGGAAAAAATTGATTTGGTTAAAGAAAGACTCCCCAGAGACTCCGATGAACCCATCGTCAAAAAAATTAATCCCTTTGCAAAACCTATGTTGGTCCTCAGCATCACGGGAAATTATCCCCTTCAGGAACTTTTGCGTTTCACAAAAAAATTCATCAAAGACAAGCTTGAGAAAACGGAAGGGGTCGCTTCTGCTGGAATCAGCGGCGGACGAGAAAGAGAAATCTTGATTGAAATTGATAAATCGGCTCTGCGCTCCACCAACATTGACCTCCTCCAAATTGCCCATCCAAGCACGGGAGCTCTTAAAAAATCTAATCTGAATTATCCAGCAGGTTCTACCAAAGAAAAATTTTATGAATACCTTTTACGAACGATTGGAGAATTTCAAAAGGTTGAAGAAATTGGAGATACCCCCATCAGTGTTGATGACCAAGAAAATGCATCCGGTGAAGATGAGGTGATGAGTACCCAAGAGCGTCAAGAACAAGAAAAAGGGAAATACCGCCGACTCGTTCTCTTAAAGGACGTTGCCAAGATTACAGATACCCTTCGAGAAGTTGAAAGCTATTCCCGGTATAATGGACAAGAAAATATCTCCATTACCATTCAAAAGCAGCCTGCTGCAAATTCAATTTTAACGGTAAAAAAAGTCAAAAACCAACTTGAACTTTTAAAACCGAGTCTTCCTAAAGGATTAAATATTGAAGTGATTTATGATGAATCAATTTTTATTAAAGAGTCAATTAATGGAATCAAAGATGACGGCGTTCAAGGCGTTTTTCTCGCTTTTCTGATCCTCTTCCTTTTTCTCAAAAAATTATGGCCGGCAGCCATCGTCTCTCTCACCATCCCTACAGGGTTCATGTTTGTTTTGATTTGCATGTTTGCATTTGACGTTAGTCTCAATATTGTGAGTTTGATGGGACTGGCCCTCTCCATTGGAGGGATTGCCGATGCCCCCATTGTTGTTCTTGAAAATATTTCCCGACATCGAGGTGAATTGGGAGAAGATCCCTTCGTCTCCTCCGTCAAGGGCACCAATGAAGTGGCTGCAGCCGTCACCGGAGGGTCTCTCACAGCCATGGCTGTTTTCTTTCCGATGATCTTTCTTTCAGGGGTTGAAGGACAACTCCTTAAGCAATTGGCATTCTCTGTTATTTTCTGCAATCTTGCTTCCAATATTTTGTGTCTTACACTCGTCCCCAAACTTGCCGCTCAGGGTCGAAAAACTCAAATTCAGACAAAGTTTGGATTAGGGGTGGATCGCACCATGGAAAAAATTCGAAGTGGTTATGGGAGAATGCTCGAGACTTTTCTGGGTCGAAAGAAGTTCTTCCTCGGAATAACGCTCATGCTATTCGTCGCCTCCATCTGGCTTATGGGGCGCCTTGATCAGGAATTACTCCCCAAGGTTGATAAAGGCCAGTTTATTATTGAACTCAAACTAAAAACAGGAACTCGCATTGAAATTACAAATAAAACAATGGAAAATATTGAGACTATCATCAAAAAAATTCCAGAATTGGAGAATTATTCTGTCACCATCGGATCTGACCGCGCAAAAGCTGCCGAAGGGGCTGAGACACTAGGTTCACATCAGGCTTTAGCCATTGTTTCTTTAAAACAAGAGCGTAAGCGTGGAACAAATGACGTGATTCAATCCCTTAAAAAGGAACTCGATTCTCTTAACCTAGAAGGAGGTGAAATTACTTTTAGTTCCGAAGAATCTCTCTTTGGAAGCGCTCTGGGAGGAGGATCCGCCATTACACTAGAAGTCCTTGGAGAAGATTTAGGCAAAATTGAAGAAATCGCCCAGCAAGCTGAATCAAAATTAAAGAAAATCATTGGAGTCTATGGTGTGCGTGATAGCATTCCGGAAAAAGCTCCTGAAACCAAAATTCATATTAATAAAGATCGAGCGGGACTCTATGACTTATCTTCTGATGACATTGCTCTCACTTGCCAGATGGCGATTAAAGGAGTGATTCCAACTAACTTTAAGGAGGAGGGGGCTGAATTTCCTATTCGAGCCCGCTTAAATAGTCAAGATACGGACACTACCTCTAAAATAAATGACTTATGGATTCATTCTTCTCAAGGGAACCAAGTACCCCTTAAAGAGGTTGCAAGCCTTGAAAGTGGTCGGGCACCCAGTGAAGTTAAAAGACTCGAGCAGCGCCGGGTGGTCTATATTTATGCTGATCTTTACGGCAGAAAATTATCTGAAGTAGAAACAGAAATACATGCCTTCCTTCAAAAAATTCAGCTGCCTGAAGACTATACGATACGTCTAGGGGGTGAAAGCGCCGAAAAGGCCAAATCTCTTAAAGCCCTGATGATCACCATTCTCATGTCGGTTCTTCTGATTTACATGCTGATGGCAAGCCAATTTGAATCTCTGATTCAACCCTTTTTAATTATGTTCTCCGTCCCCTTTTCAATTATCGGTGTCTCCGTTGCCCTTTTTATCACCCATACTTCTGTCAATATTTTTTCAATGCTGGGATTCATCACCTTAGGTGGAATGGTCACCAATAATGCCATTGTCATGTTTGAATATATCAATGACTTAAGATCTGAAGGAAAGCCCCTTTATGAAGCTGTGACGGAAGCCTGCAAAGTCAGGCTCCGTCCCATTTTAATGAGTACCCTTGTCACCCTAATTGGCCTTCTCCCGCTTGCTCTAGGAATAGGTGAAGGAGGAGAATTAAAATCTCCATTGGCCATCACGGTTGTGGGAGGACTTTTCGTATCGACCTGTTTAACCCTTCTCCTGATTCCTGCTCTATTCATCATTGTCGAAGGTTTTATGGATAAATTTAGAAGGAAGACAGAATAACATACATATCAGCTTCTAGCTGCTAGCCTCTAGCTTCTAGCTTTCAGCTTTGAACTTTAAACTTTAAACTTTGAACCGTATTATGAGCTTACCTTCATACTCTACGAGACGTCCCATTTCGATGTTAATGCTCTTTACCGCATTAACACTCTTTGGCATTGTGGCCTTTACACGTCTCCCCGTCGAACTCATGCCGAATGCAAGCTATGATAAAATCACGATTCTTGTTAATATCCGAGGAGGAATGCCGCCTGTCGATGTTGAATTCTTAGTCACTCGCCCTATTGAAGAAGCCCTAAGCAGCGTTACTCATCTTGAGAGCATTGGATCTACTTCCAAAGAGGGAAAATCAACTGTGGTCCTCAGCTTCCCTCCGGGAACGGATATGGATTTTGCCTCTCTTGAAGTCCGAGAAAAATTTGCCAAGGTTAAAAATAAACTTCCCCGTGAAGCTGAAAAGCCTGTGATCGCAAAATATGAAGAGTCTGACACACCCATCATGATTTTGGCCGTTGCAAGTTTTGTTCAAACCACCGAGCAAATTCGCACTTTGGTTGAAGAACGCTTTAAGGAAAGACTCTCTCGTATAAGAGGTGTCGCAAATATTGAAGTCGGTGGAGGCCGAGAAAGGAAAATTCTTTGCGAAATTGACCAAAAAAGAATACAAGCCCTTAATCTTTCGGTTCAAAGAGTGGTGTCCTCCATTTCTAAAAATAACCTGAACTTGATGGTGGGAAGCGTCGATAAGAAAAAATATAAAATTCTTTTGCGGACCATGGGGCAGCTTCCTTCGGTTGATGCGATTAAGGATATTCCCATCCTCAAGACCGATCAATATTCGATTGTCCGGTTAGCGGATATTGCGGAAGTAAAAGATTCGTTCATGGAGGCAACCACCTATGCTCGAACCAATACCCAAGATGTTGTTTCCCTTTACATTCAAAAAGAATCTACGGCCAATACGGTTAAGGTCTGTGAAACCATTGAACAGGAAATCGCTGAGATTGTTAAGACATTGGGTACGGACGTCCGTGTAATCACGGTCAGCAATCAAGCCCTCTTCATTCAAAAAGCCATTGAAACGGTTATGAAGTCTCTTAAAGAAGGGGCCATTTTAGCCATCATTGTCTTATTTCTCTTTTTAAGAGACATACGATCGACGGTGGCCATTGCCGCCTCCATGCCTCTTTCCATCATCATCACCTTCGCCCTCATGTATTTCAGTGGACTGACGATCAACGTGCAGACCTTGAGCGGTTTGGCTTTGGGAATTGGAATGCTGACCGATAACGCGGTTGTCGTCCTTGAAAATATCGATATCAAACGTTCAAAAGGACAAAACTCCATTGATGCCGCCATTGAAGGAAGCAATCAAATGCTTTTAGCACTCGTTTCCTCAACCTTGGCAACCGTTATTGTTTTTCTTCCTATTGTGTTTATTAATAAACAAATCCAACTCCTCTATAAAGGGCTCGCTTTAACCGTTACCTTCTCTCTTTTAGCCTCTCTGTTTACGGCCCTTTCGATTGTTCCCCTCATGGCGTCTCGTGGAAAAAATAAACTGGCTACGAAAAAGAAAAAATCAAAAGGCATCATGAAAAGTTTTAGACACTTTTACCGTAAAGGTCTTGTCTTTGCGGTCCGTCGCCGTTATCTTCATGTCGCTATTGTATTTTTTGCCATGTACTTAGGATTTAAGTACATTGGAACCCTTGAAAAAGAACTTTTGGCTTCATCTGAAGAAGGGAAATTCACCATTTTTGTTGAACTCCCCTCCGGTGCAAAACTTGAACTCTCTGACAGAGTTGTAAAAGAGGTGGAGGACATTGTCTCTAAAATACCCGAGGTTCAGACGGTTTCATCCCGCGTTGAAGGGTGGTCTTCTAAAGTTTACGTAGAACTTTCTGAAAAACGGGATAAAACCGTCGAACAAATGATTGAAGAGCTCAGGCCTAGATTAAAAACGGTTGGAGAGGCAGAGCGAGCCTTCATTTACTTTTCAGAATCTCGTGGAGGAGGATCCAAAGAATTTTTAGTGGATGTCTATGGCTATGACTATGCTACGTTAAAAAAACTTGCAACGGAGATTGCAGGAAAGATGGAAAAAACATCCGGCCTTACAGATCTTAAGCTGCGAATGAAAGAGGGACGCCCTGAATATGAAATTGTCGTGGACAAAAACAAGGCCGCAGCTCATGGAATGAGCACAAAGGATATTGCTGATGAACTTCATGCCCAAATTCGAGGGCTGGAAGCAACCCGATTTCATTCCAAAGGAAAAGAAATTGAGACCATTGCCCGTCTTCAGCAAAAAGACCGGGCCCATTTAAGTGACATTCGTAAATTAACCCTCATCACTCCCAAAGGCGATTTAATCGAATTAAAGGATGTTGTCCATTTTAAAGAAGGGATTGGCCCCAGCGAGGTTTGGAGACTGAATAAAACAAGAATGATTCAAGTCAGTGCAAATCTTCATGACATCAGCATGGAAAAAGCCGCCTCTCTCACGGCAGAGCAGCTAAAATCCATTCAATTTCCAAAAGATTACTATTATCTTTTTGGGGGAGACTATGCCCGAGAGGTTGAAAATCAGCATCAGTTATCCACTGCCCTTCTTATTACTTTAGTTTTGATTTACATGCTTTTGGCCTCTCTCTTTGAATCCTATTTTCAGCCTTTTATCATTATGACCGCAATTCCTCTATGCTCCATTGGAGTTGCCATTGCGCTAGGTTCAACGCATACCACCATCAGTATGGGAGTCATGATCGGAGCCATTATGTTAGGGGGAATTGTCGTTAACCATTCCATTGTGATGGTCGACCACATCAACTATCTCATTCGTGAGCATAAATACGGTAAGATGAGAGCTGCAGTTGCTTCAGGGATTGATCGATTGAGGCCCATCATGATGACCGCTGCTACAACGGTGTTAGGACTTATTCCAACGGCCTTGGATCGAAGTCAGGGAGCCAGTCTCTGGAGTCCACTTGCCATCACTGTTATCGGCGGTTTAATCAGCTCTACCGTGATGACACTCTTCATTGTCCCAAGTATCTACATGATTTTTAATGACATCGGACGGCTTTTTACCTGGGCTGCTTCTCTTATATTTCAAGCGAAAACCACGGTCAAAGCATAGGAAGAACAGTAGGTAGTAAGGAGTAAAGAGTAAGTAGAAAACAAAGAAACACAATAGGAGTAGATTTTACTACATACTTTATACTCCTTACTACTTAGGGTCTGTTGAAGAAAGGGACAAAAAGGCGAAACCCGCATAAAACAAGGAGAAAAGGAGAGAAGAATCGAATTGGGCATGGTAAAATTGCACAGAAAAGTGGAATCAGGCATCAAAATGCGTGCAATTTTACATA